>JAPLKA010000049.1 GCA_026388315.1 Pseudomonadota bacterium
ACCCGGTTCATCCCCGCGTCTGCGGGGAACGTGCAAACTCGTTTGGATTTGCCGAACCGGTTGTCGGTTCATCCCCGCGTCTGCGGGGAACGTAAATATAATTTATTTTATTTAACACCAAATCGCGGTTCATCCCCGCGTCTGCGGGGAACGTTAAAAAAATCCCCCAATCAGATTGATGTTGCCCGGTTCATCCCCGCGTCTGCGGGGAACGTGCGGCAAGGCTGTTAAGCCCTTCGATGACTACCGGTTCATCCCCGCGTCTGCGGGGAACGTGTCTAACTGGTGTCAATAATATCAACAGGTTACGGTTCATCCCCGCGTCTGCGGGGAACGTCTTGGTGATATTCGTTGCAAACTTGCCCGTGCCGGTTCATCCCCGCGTCTGCGGGGAACGTTAAGGACATCGCAGAAATATGTTCACCGCAAGCGGTTCATCCCCGCGTCTGCGGGGAACGTTTGAAATAGACCGAGAGGCCTATCACAAATTTCGGTTCATCCCCGCGTCTGCGGGGAACGTAGAAATAAGCGATGATAATATGATGGTTCGGGCGGTTCATCCCCGCGTCTGCGGGGAACGTGGTAGACCCTGTTGACGGGTTGTCCGTGGCAGCGGTTCATCCCCGCGTCTGCGGGGAACGTAATATATTGTGTTTTTTTAGTTGACCAGGCAACGGTTCATCCCCGCGTTTGCGGGGAACGTGCATCACAGTTTAATTTATCCCAATAGAGAGGCGGTTCATCCCCGCGTTTGCGGGGAACGTTTTCATTGCGGGGGCGGTAATGGGATTAGCGGCGGTTCATCCCCGCGTTTGCGGGGAACGTTAAAACATTTATTACAAAACTGACACATTACCCGGTTCATCCCCGCGTTTGCGGGGAACGTTGCAATTCCCGCAGAATATTTTAATTTCGTTCGGTTCATCCCCGCGTTTGCGGGGAACGTGTTTAATATAATATCTCCACACTGCATGAATTCGGTTCATCCCCGCGTTTGCGGGGAACGTTTCTTCGGGTACCCAGAGGCCGGAGTCGTCAAGGGTTCATCCCCGCGTTCCTGTCGAGATATCAATGCCGGCGTGCGGTTCATCCCCGCGTTTGCGGGGAACGTGGATTTTGAAATTTCAACACCGTCTTTTAGCACGGTTCATCCCCGCGTTTGCGGGGAACGTATCGGCACCATACACCCGCCGCCAGTAACCATCGGTTCATCCCCGCGTTTGCGGGGAACGTGGTTATATGCGCCTAAACGATAAAGGGGCAGCCGGTTCATCCCCGCGTTTGCGGGGAACGTCCATTCATTTGAGACAATCACAACATCATTTTCGGTTCATCCCCGCGTTTGCGGGGAACGTCGGAGCATGAATAACAAGAAGATTTTTACTGCCGGTTCATCCCCGCGTTTGCGGGGAACGTTTAATCCGGCAGCTTCGAAGATAATAGCAAAGCGGTTCATCCCCGCGTTTGCGGGGCGTTTAATCCGGCAGCTTCGAAGATAATAGCAAAGGGGTTCATCCCCGCGTTTGCGGGGAACGTCGCACCATTTACGACGACCAGATGAAAAAGGCCGGTTCATCCCCGCGTTTGCGGGGAACGTGAACATTCTCCCACTAAACAGGTTTTAAAGGACGGTTCATCCCCGCGTTTGCGGGGAACGTGTTGTTGTGGTTTTTTAACATCTATTTGTATCCGGTTCATCCCCGCGTTTGCGGGGAACGTTCCTGGGATGCAAGGTAGAGACGGTCCAGAAACGGTTCATCCCCGCGTTTGCGGGGAACGTGGGCAAATCATCCGCACGCAACACGACAACCCCGGTTCATCCCCGCGTTTGCGGGGAACGTGAATACATAATCACGGATGCTGTCGATTATTTCGGTTCATCCCCGCGTTTGCGGGGAACGTTCTGTCGTGTCGATCTCACCATACATCTTGATCGGTTCATCCCCGCGTTTGCGGGGAACGTTCGGTGTCAATTGCACTTGTCGTTACAATGAACGGTTCATCCCCGCGTTTGCGGGGAACGTCGTCAGGTATCTGGTCTATAATATTTCTCGCGCGGTTCATCCCCGCGTTTGCGGGGAACGTAAGTGTGAGCGGGGTTCTATACATATTACACGCGGTTCATCCCCGCGTTTGCGGGGAACGTAGCATTTTTTCAGCATTGAAAAGGTTAATCGCCGGTTCATCCCCGCGTTTGCGGGGAACGTCACGGCGGGCAGTTCAGCTTATGGATTGCTCGAGGTTCATCCCCGCGTTTGCGGGGAACGTAGCAAAAATCACATTCACAACTGACCAGGGGTCGGTTCATCCCCGCGTTTGCGGGGAACGTCAAATGGCTACCATCGGCAAGAATTGGAGTATCGGTTCATCCCCGCGTTTGCGGGGAACGTTTGCTGAAAACAAGTCTTTATACCGCGTCAGGCGGTTCATCCCCGCGTTTGCGGGGAACGTGATGGTGTTATAGGCTATTCACCCATCGCATACGGTTCATCCCAGCGTTTGCGGGGAACGTATTCATACTATCCGTATTGCTCAACACATTACCGGTTCATCCCCGCGTTTGCGGGGAACGTATTTATTGGAAGCTATGAAAATTATTATCAGTTTTCAAAGAGCAAAATTCTACCAAAAAAAATCTACAAGGAATCGGCCTCTCCATCCTGCGATATTTCCGGTAAAAAAGAAACCAGTTTCAATCCATCAATCTCCACCGGTTCACGCCGGTTAGCACCACATGTCACAAAATCAAACCCTGATTCCGTGTTTGTATTCCATGCCATCACAGCGTTGCCGTCTTCAATCCCTTTTATCACAGTGTCCCAGATCATCTCCCGCACCCTCCTGGTGACATTACCCACGTATACCCCTGCCCGTACTTCCAGAAGCCAGATTGCCAGACGCCCGCGTAATCTTGGCGGTGCATTCTCAACCACGATGACCAGCATCGCCGATGACCTCCTTATTGGGAATTGCCGGAGCTATCGATTCATCAGGCCTTCCAGGGAAAGGGAGACCTCCGGCACTCAGCACCTGTTCAATGGTGGGAATTATTCGGCGCAAGAGACGACTTTGCCGGAAGGCATCCCGGCAGGCCAGACGAACTTCCCTTTCGGGTTCTTTGGGATTCTTTGACGCAATGCGAAACGCCATGGGCACTACTGTTTCAAACTTGAAGAGATCGGCAATGTCATAGACGAATGACTGCGGTTTGCCCGTGTGAATGAAGCCCACTGCCGGTGCATATCCTGCCGCCAGAATAGCCGCCTCTGTCACACCGTAGAGACAGGCCGTGGCAGAACTGAGACAGCGGTTAGGCACATCACCGCTTTCCCATTCGGTGTAGTCATAATTCCGGTGAATCCATTTTACGCCATACTGACGGGCAAAAAGCTCGTACATCTTCCTCACCCTTACCGCCTCGATGCCCCTCAATTGTTCAATGCTGCGCCTTTCGGGCGGCTTCTCCTTAAAGCGCATCTCATACATCTTGCGGACAACTTTGAGCCGTGTTTCATCATCAAGGGCGAGTTTTGCCTGATAAAGGAGCCTGTCGGCTCTTGCCCCTCCGGGCTGCCCTGCCGAATAGAGACGCACCCCGGATTGACCCACCCAGATGAGAAGACACCCCACACGCGACGCCAGGACGACAGCCGCATGAGATACCCGCGTACCCGGCTCCAGCATGATGCATACCAGACTGCCAACAGGGATATGGGTCCGAATACCATTCTTATCAACCACGACAAAAGCCCCGTCGAGCACGTCAACGTTCCCCTTCTCCACATAGGCTACAGAAATCCGATCTTTTATGGGAATAGGTTTTAGGGGAGGAAGAATTGGTTCACCGTTCATCGATCATATCTCCTTTTTGAATATCGTTTATTATCACCTTTGTTATCACATTAAACGGTTATTATCACCTTTTCCGCCACTTAGCCCCGCGACCTGTTCCCAAAACTTCCAGCTTCCCTTCCGCACGTAGCGCCTCAAGTATGACTCGAATCATAGGCCGGCTGACCCCTGAACAGATGCTCGCAAGGTCTCCTACGCCGAATTCTTCCGGAAGATGTTCGATTGCCTCGCGTACCCAGGCTGTTTTTGCCCCACGGCTCGAACGAATAATGCCAACACGGTTTTCAAATTCTCTGTAAGCAGCAATTAAGATCCCAAGGCTATATTCCCACCATGGAAGAATTGCATGCCTCCTCCCCTCTTTCCAGTTTTCAGAAACACGATTCAGGACTTCATAATAGCTCTCTTTGCTTTCCTCAATCAGCCGTTCAAGACTGATATACCGGCTCACGTCATAACCGCTCTGATGGAGCAGCAGCACAGTAAGCAACCGGGATACACGCCCGTTTCCATCGGTGAAAGGGTGGATACAGAGGAAATCAAGCACGAAGGCGTGAAGCAACAGCAGGCGGTCTATCCGCCCTTCTTCCCACAGACGATTAAAGCGGGTGCACAACTCATTCATATAGAACGGTGTCTCCTGGGCTGAGACAGGCATATATCGCGTGATCCACCGTCCATCCGGGAGCCTTTCCTCAATCGTATTGTCTCGCCTTTTCCATTCACCGGCAGGAAGATCGGTTCGGCTGAGCATGTCACGATGGATTTTCAAGATCGTTTCCGGTGTTATAGAAAAACGTTCATAGGTAGTGTGAATGCGGGATAACACATCTTTATATCCCAGAACTTCAGCCTCCGACCGGTTTGCGGGGGTGGCTCCTTTTTCCAGAAGTGGCTTAAGACGTTTTTCATCAACAATGACCCCTTCGATCCGGTTCGATGATTCAACGCTTTGAATAATGGCAACCTGCTTGAGTGTGTTCAAGACCTGGGGCATCTGTCGTGTATAGAGCTCCTGCTTTCCCCTGTATTCGCCCAATAGGCGCATGGTCCCGGCAAATTCCAGAGGAATTGCCTGTTGTTCAAGAAACTCACGATCCAATGACTTCATTCTCTAACATCCTCCTGAGATAACTTTGTTTCCATTTCAAACATGGAACGTTCTCTGAGCAGCTCGGCTGTCAACTCCTCTTCGGAAGGCAAGTACAGCTTGTATCGGGAGGCAAATATCTGTTTGTTGTCTTCAGGCAGTGTATATCGGACTACCGCGTCACTCTTGTCGGAACAAAGAATGATGCCGACAGGCGGATTATCACCTTCATTCATCATCTCCCGTGTGTAATAATTGACATACATCTGCATCTGACCCAAATCCTGGTGCATCAAAGTACCGACCTTCAGGTCAATCAGAACAAAACACTTGAGGATATAGTTGTAGAAAACGAGGTCGATATAGAAATGCCGACCGTCGAGCGTGAACCGCTTCTGCCGAGCCACAAAGGAAAATCCTTTTCCCAGTTCCAATAGGAAGTCCTGTAACTTATCTATGAGCGCCGATTCGAGGTCCTTTTCCCGAAAACATGGGGCATCTCCGAGTTGGAGGAATTCAAGCACGTATGGATCTTTGATCAAGTCTTCGGGCGTGGGTCCGGTCTCCAGTTGGGCAATTTCTTCTCTTACCGGCTTTCTGTCACGACTGGCAAGCAGACGCTCATAGTAGAAGGAGTTAATCTGTCGCTCAAGCTGGCGAGTACTCCAATTTCCGACGATACATTCCTCCATGTAGAATTTCCGTATATCCTCGCGTTCGACCTTGAGCAGCAAGCGATAGTGAGTCCACGATAATTCTGAACGCAATGCGTTCACTTTTGGATAAGCGAGGAAGAAACTACGCATAAACCAAAGGTTACGGGAATCAAATCCTTTCCCAAATTCAATGGATAGCCTTGTCGAAAGCTCCTCAATTAAACGTGTTCCGTACACCGCCCGTTCTTCTCCTTGCTGCTCTTCTTCCACGATCAGTCTGCCGATATTCCAGTACGTCTGCACCATTGCAATATTTACCGAACGGTATGCCTTGCTCCGTGCCTCAACAAGAACAGCCTTTATCTGATTGTAAACTCCAGAGATTCCCTTCTCAACCGCTGTATCTTTATTGTTTTCCCTCATATCCGCCTCACAAGCATCAAGCCGCAACCGAAGGCCTTGGCAGGACCGATGCCATAAACCTTCATCCTATTGGCACCACCGACAGGAGTCCAAGTCCCATGACTTTTCCATGGCCGATGCCGTTTTGCAGCGCATCCCTGAATTTCACCGGGTCGGTAACCGTGAGAATTCCGTCGTAGAGTACCGAAAAAATCCGAAGCGCATTACCGGAACGCTGGTTGCCTCGGAGCATCTGCTCCTGTGATATCCGCACATCGCTCCGCTCCCCTGTTGTTTCTAAAAAATCGAAAGATGCAAGTTTCGGTAGCGAGAATCCATGCTGCACCCCTTTGCGCTCCAACCATGTTTCCTGCTCCTCCAACCGTAGTAACCCCAGACGCTTGCCATTGCGTGTTACGCAGGGGTTAGCACGCACCCTGTAACGAAAACGTTGCCCGGCCGTAAGTAAATCGAGTTTGAGCCGGTCTTTCAGGTTAATGGCTGGGTCAACCTTTGCCAACCATCGTTCGATCCCAATGCCAGTCCAGTCTGGGATGGACCTGCTTTGTACCAGAATGCGTGGGAGTCCAGTGGGGTCAGCCTCCGGCTCAAGCCTCCACAGAAACTCGCCTTCAGGGCATTTTCTATCCGGCATACTGAAAGCTCGGCACAAGGTGGAGTGAAGCTGGTAGTGATCGGACAGGTCGCGCCTGGCCTCCCTGCAACGTAGATCAAGATGAATTCTATGCAGGAACATAGCTCACCTCCTTATGGAAGGGAATCCATTCGGAGCGCACAAAACGTGCCCCGAAGCGTCTTTCGGCAAATGACGACAGTGGCTGGTCCATCTTGAGTACGCCCGATTCGTCCTTTGACTCAAATGAGACCAGGAGTTTCTCGGGAATCTCTTCCCATCTCCGCTGAGTCGCAATCCATGGCCACCGCGCCAAAACTTCTCGCAGCGAAGCATCCTGTAGACCATTGTCAATCCAGATTGGTTCGGAGGGCACATAGGATTTGCGTCCCAAGGCGAGCGGCCAAGTCGGGTTCATCAGCTTGACATGTGCTTCTTCAAGAAGCGCATGTTCATCGCCTTCAAGCCCTACCAGAAAAGCCGCATCAGCAAGGTAGTGACGCTGGGAAACAACGCCATCCCTGGAAGGGCTTCCGTCCGCCTTAATGATTGTGTCGGTTGAAGCGCATCCCGCTGTTTGATAATCCCGCTTGGGTACCCCTGGCCGATCATGACGCACCCCCATCGATAGACGTGTTAGTGGTTCCAAATCCAACCAGTTCTCGCGGTCTATACCGAGGGCGGCAGCCAAAAGCCCGATAACACCGGACTTGCTCGGTTCCTTCCCTGTATCGCGTTGGTCAAAACGGCTGGTGGTTCCCCATGATTGCAAAGGCCCCACCAAGCGAAGCAATAGGGTGGGCATAGGTCACTCCTTTACGGCCAGAATGGCCTTTTCTAAAAGGGTCTTCAATGTTGTCTCAACAGTTCCGAAACCTTCCAATTTGGCATTGACAAGATTCAAAATAAATGTATCATCCTGGCCACCAAAAGCAGATTGGAGGGCAGTTGCCTTCTTCGCGAGTTCCTCTGCTGACTTCCTGGTCAATGACTCATCCTTTCTCACACGAATAGGGATTTCAAAGGCGTTGGCCAGGTTTCTGGGTGAGGTGTTTCGCCGCACAGAAACGACGACAAACTCTGGCGGATTATGGGCAGCGAAGGAATTCTGCATGCCGGTAGGCTCGGCTACTACAAAGCCTTCCAAGAAGGCATGTAGCCCCTTGCTGGCCAGTTCCGTGTCTTGTTGGAGATTCGCCACGAGTTTCTCCCAATCAATCACAGCGTAGCGGTAAAAACAGGCTGAATTGAACTCCACGGTTCCCATCATGTCGGCACCGGCAGTATCCTCCGGCTTGAGGTCGTCCACGGCGGTGTAGAAGTCGAATTCCCGCTCGACAGCATGGGTCGAAATAGCGTGTGCCACCTGGCAGGCAGCGTTCTGGTTTTTCTCAGGCATATCGGCCAGCATGCGCCCGAAGAGCGCCACATCCAGGGCCTTGCCGCCGTTAAAAATCTTTTCGAGGGCCTTCTTTAATTCCGGATCGGCGCTCTGGGCGGCCTGTTTCTTAGCCTTGCCAGGCTTCTTGCCTTCAGCAGGCGCGGTTGTCTCGGATGGGGCAATGGAGTCCCATCTACCATGGATGATATCTGCAATGCTGGAAATTTCGCGCTGCCCAAGAAAAAGGAGATATTCGCTCTTCCCGTCGTCTTTCACTGAGAGCTCGATGGCTGCCAGTGCCAAGCGCGCCTTTTCAGTAGCTTCAGTCTCGCCCCTTCCTTTTTCGATCAAGGCACTGGAGATGGCATCCAAGACACGCTTGGTACGGACAGCGATATCATCCTTTTTTAGAGCCTGTTGTTCCACCAGTCCCAGGAAATGCTGACGGATCGAACGTTTGAGACATTGGCTGGACACGCGCGCGCGACGAGCACCTCCGAAGAGGGCATCCTTAGGGGCTCCGGTGTCGTCCCGGTTCAGGTTTGACGGGACAAAGTTCTGCAGGGCATGAATTTCGATCAGAGTTTTCATTTGTTTTCTTCCTCCTTTATAGTGGGTTCTGTTTCGTTCTCATGTTTAATATTTCGGTAGAAGTCTCGTGCCCAAGAGTTCTGGGTACGCTTCTGGTCGTCGTTCCAATACAGGAGTCCCTTCAATAAGGCGTCGAAGTCTATGGAATGTTCCTTGAGAAGGGCGATCGTTTGACGCAGGCGGTGCGTCAATTGGTCGGGATCGGCATCGAGCAGGTTGATGAAGCGGTTCTCGGTATTCGTGGAACCACTTGCCATCTGGTAAGTCGCGCACGCCTGTCCGAGCGACGTGGGCTTTCCTTTCTGGCCTTCGCGCCAGTGCATGGCCCAGAGGCCAGCCACCAGATAGTGCATCTCCCGTCGCCAAGGGTTGTCTTCATCCTTCACAAAAGGTTCGACATAAGGATAAGCAGGCACATATGTGCCAGGATCGAAGGCAAGACTACGTCGCAAGACAGCCCTCACCTTGGTGTCTTTTTCATTCAGGCCTTCCAGCCATTTGATGAATCCGTTCATGATTCCTCCTTCTACGTTTCGAGTTTCTTTATCTCGTCATTTAGCTCCTTCAGTTTGCGCAGTACCGGCCCTTCAGCTTTCACGAGGGCACGGATGGCCCAGGCATCGCCTGTGGATACCGACGCGCTGTGCTGTCTCCATGCAGACTTCAAAGTGTCGCGGACCGCCTTCAACCATTGGTAGCGAATGGCATCGGAATCCCGGTCGAGAGTGTATTCACGCAGGATATCGTGAAAGTTGGATTCCAGGGTGGACCAGTACCATGAGTTCGCGGGCATCTGTTCCATAAAACTACTGATATCCTTGCCAGTTGGTTTTCGATCCCCCCGACTCAAGAGATCACGCGCAAAGGAACGGCAGGCCATCCAGAGGGATTTCTGGACATCCTCGGCATCCTCGAGGAGTTGTTTTATCTCTGTTCGGATGAAACGTTCTCCTGCCAGCGCCTCCGGCAGGGCGAAACACTCCATCCGCCAGTACTCAATCTTGGCCTTGTTGTTTGACTGACCAAGTACGATTACCGATCGCGGGAACCGCTCACGCTCCGAGCGGGTTAATGTTGTGGCATGTTCGATCACTTGGGGCGCAAGATGCGACTCATCGGGGAGCAACGAATCAAAATCCCGCCAGAGTCCTCGATCACGGAACTGGATTGGTAGTTTTCCTCTTTTATCATCAATTCTGTAGGCAAACATAGGATCAACGTGATTCTGAGATGAACACGCTACACCTGATGCGAAAAGCAATTCACCAACTGTCAATCCATCCGCATGGAGGTTGAATCGGATAGATCGCGTTCTCCATGAATACAGGTCAGCCAATCCATTGATGGCTCTTTCCGCACCTTGTTGAAGTAATGTTATAGAGTCTGGTTCTCTCTCCCAGACAGGGATATCAACTTGTAATACTTCTCTATTTTCTGGGATTAGCGAAAAAACGAGTGTATCGAGAAGGGTCATTCCCAATGGCACGATCATTACCGAGGTTGCAGATGGTCCACTCTTGGTGTAGTTGAAATCGCTGTTTCCTCCGCCAAGGGCGAAAGTTTGACAAGCTATCAAAAACCGTACTGCCTTGCTCGAAGGGATTAAGCCTGCCCCAGTAATCTCAATATGATCAAAGAGAACTTTGGCATTATCTGCATTATGCTCTGCGGCCATTGCTATCCATGGTCGCCACTTCTTTTTACCTTTTTCTTCTTTTGGCTCATATCCAGGCACCTGATAGAATGGATACTTCTCATCAAATAGCCAGAACCGATTCCGCCACTTTTCCAAGTAGCCAGTGATCTTCTCGCCCGGTAGACCATCCCTGAACAGAACCTTCGCCTGCTCAATGTCCATCGGTCCTTCAAGGGCTCGGTACAGGACCGCGAGCAGAAAGCGATGCAAGGCTGCCACGACCAGCGGGGACGGGTCCTCGATGGCTGCTATTTCACGGGACCGTAGCAGGGTGTCGCGGATGCCCAGTTCGTCGCGGGTTCCATCAGGGAATCTCACCGGAATCCATTTCTCTTCAATCAGGTTGAATCGCCTCATTTGGCCTCCTTTGTCTCGTACACCAGTCCTAAGTCGTCATCCAGCCTCACGGTCGCATCCTCCAACCAGTATCCCTCCGCGTTCAACATCAGCGGGAAACAGTTCCGCAACAGCGGGGACTTCTTCCACCCTTCAGGTACCCCCGACGCCTTAAGTTCCTTGACCACGCCCTTGCGCGACAGGCTCACGGCCCGGAGAAACCAGCCTCTTGCCTGAAAGAAGTCCGGTATCTCTTCGGCTCGGAATCCGTCTTCCAAAAATAACGGGATAGCTATAATTGATTCTTCACCAAGCCTGGTTCGAGCCATGAGGGTTCGATGCACACCAAGTTCGTCTTCGTCGTACAGAACAAATCTCTCCGGCTGGTTCCATGATGCATCATCGGGGAAGCCAATGATAGCCTGGTTTGCCTGACCATGCTTGAGAACAGCTTCGCCCTCGCCTTTCATCAAGGATTTCTCCAGTCTCTCCCACAGAGATTCAGGCAGCTTCGCCTGCTCTTCGTACACAGCCTGCACCAATGTATCGATCTCGTCCGGCAAGGTCAAACCTTGTCGCTCTCGGAGTAGACTCCACGTGCGCAACAGCACATCTTCACGATAGACAGCACCCCACCACAAAGGCTTTCCGAATGATGGTGGTTCGTCACCGGAAAGTCCCGCCACAAGGAGGGTCGGTTCGGAAACTGGCCTGGAGGCACGCGCGTGCCGCCACAAGCGTCCCGCTCGTTGAAGTACAAGGTCTATGGGCGCAAGGTCAGTCATGATCAGGTCGAAGTCCAGGTCGAGGCTCTGCTCGGCTACCTGCGTGGCAATGAGGATTTTACGGCCAGTACGAGTTCCGTGTTCTCCAAAAATCCCCAGGACCTGGTCTTCGCGTTTCTGACGCTGGTCTGCCGGAAACCGAGCATGGAAAAGGAATACCTCCGTGCCGTCAGACAGGCGTTTACCCACTTGCTGTCCTTCGCGCACCAGTGGTTCCCCCACAGGGAACAGTCTGTAAAGATCCTGCGCGCGCTGTACCGTATTGACCAGTACCAGTCCCATGCCGCCACTGGCAAGGTGCTCTTCCAATGAAGCGTACATACTGGGCAAATCCGGGGGAATCCGCAGGAGACGCAGAGTCTTACGACGTGCAGGATCAGCCTCGAAATGTTTCTGTGCAACTTCGCCTGAGCGAAATATGGAAAGGCGTGGGTATGGCTTCTCTTGTTCTGGAAAGTCAGCACCTACCACATCAGCCAACTTGCGGCGAATAGATGGCGGTAAAGTTGCAGAGAGAAGCACCACCGATGAGCCAAGTGCAAGGAGCCAGCGCAACAGATGAACCAGAAGTGTTCCCGTGTAAGCGTCATAAGCATGGATCTCGTCGAAAACAACCACACGATTTGCCAAGCCCCACATACGAACAAAGTTGTGTCGCACAGGCAAAATGGGCAGGAGTGCCTGATCCACTGTACCCACGCCATATTCCGATAGAAGCGCTCGCTTCTTGTTTGTGAACCATTCTCCAGCACGGATCTCACCGCCCGTTTCGGGATCGTGGATGCCTGAAAACCGCAGATTCTGGAAGGTGTCGTTAAGTAGAGTCGCTCCGTGCAGCAATTGCAGGTCGAGCTTTCGGTCTATTTCTTGGTGCCACAAGAATTTCAAGGTTCGCTTGAACATGGCATTTCCGGTGGCTTTAGTCGGCAAAGCGACATACAAGCCACGGTGCCCAAAGCGTCGCTGCAACTCCAGATGTGCAAAAAAGGCTGCCTCGGTTTTGCCCTCGCCCATGGGGGCTTCAATCAACAGAATCGCGGGGTTATTCATATCAGCTAATGCATCAGCAACAGCCTTCTGCAATGGGCGAGGAGCGAAGCCAAAGACCTGCTCGAAGGACTTTAGCTCCAAGGAAAGCGGGGTTCTGGGTTCCCATCCGATTGTGTCCAAGGCCTTATCGGCACGGGCTCTGCGCTTATTGAACCATCCCTGCAAGGCCCCACAGTCCGCGATGGTGCCAAAGGGGAACCAATCTTCGTTAGAACCAATCCAGTCAGCAAAGCTCGTGAGTCCCGACAAAAGCATAAAATCTGGACCGGACAGAGACTCTTTTGAGGGTACTCTGTCGGGGTGAAAAACCTCTTGGATGGATTTAAAGAGGCCATGACGAGCGTCCACCCATTCTGGGTTGCCCAGTGCCCTACGGTTTCCTTCCAAGCTATACAAGGTTGTCGGATTAGCCCTCTCTCCGTGGTGACATCCTACCGCATCGGCCACCAACCCAGCCAACTCATAAGGCCAGCCCCTCTCGTAAAGCAACTCCGTCAGGACGATCTGGCTTACAAAAGCGTGATTAATCTTGGTATCAGGACTTCGAGGGAGTTGCAAACCCGTCATGGGGGCCTCCGGCCACTTATACTGGAAACCAGGACAGGCCTTTCCTATATCATGACAGGCCACTATGAGCAATAACCACGCTCTTGCATCCTCCCACTCCAAGCCCAGGATTGCTGCCATCCTTTTGCGAGTCGATTCCGGCTCACGCGCCAGGATGGCATCCACGCTGGCGGCCACATCAAGCATATGAAAAACCAGAGGGTGCCACCTTCCGTTGCCATCCCTGTCCGTTTTCGCCCAAAGATTTGCTATTGCTTTATAAATATCCATGTACACCTACATTACTGTTTGTTTCCTGCAACCGTCGTAACGCACAGACGCTGATGCATCGGCGGCTGGCAGTCATGCTCCCCCGGACAATCGGGGCCACCTTTACCCCAGTATCGGAAATAGTCAGGCAGTTCGTTCATTTTCTCCTCATCTCCATCCAAACCTGCGCTGTAAGGCGGGCATCGTCAAGAGCGCGGTGGCGCCCCTGCATATTCACCAGTATGCCCAGGTGTCGTGCGACCGTTTCCAATCTGTAGTTCGGCAATCCCGGATAGAGTTTCCTGCTCATCTTTAAGGTGCACTTATGAGGATTGATCAGTGTATGGCCCAAACGCCAGTATTCATACCTGAGAAACCAAACATCAAAAACAGCATTATGGGCCACCAGCGTGCTGCTTCCGATGAAATACCGAAATGCCGCCAGAGCCTCCTCCGGTTTAGGTTGCCCGGCAAGCATGTCCGTCGTGATGCCGTGCACCTTCTGCGCCTTTTTTGTGATTGGTTTATCTGTAAAAATAAGACTGCTGAATTCTTCCCCCATAACACCCCCGTTTACTGCAACCGCCCCGATCTCAATAATCCTGTGGCCCTGCTCAACAAACAACCCTGTGGTTTCCACATCGAAGACAACATACCTCTTCCCTCGTTTATTATCGCAGTCGTTAATTCCTGTCCGCTCCTTCATGGTACTCCAACCTTCAGCAATCCGGTCTAAAACCTATAATATTCCCCCATTTTTCTCAGTCTCTTCTCATCTTTTATCATACATGGGTGACAACAGTATGTCACTCCATATTCTGTTTGCGAAAAAAATAAAAAAGATTTGGCGCCCATTTAATGTTTTTCCAACATTTCAAATCCTTTAGCGAGACTGCCACGGCTTCGCCTCGCAGTGACAGAAGTAAATGTTTGCCTCGCAGCGACAACCTCAAATTCAAAATTCAAAATTTCAACTTCCAAGCTCTACCCTCTATTCTTAGCTTTTTCACCTTTCACTTTTTACCTTTTTCACCTTTTTCACCTTTCACCCTTCCACTATCCACTGCCTTTATCCGCTCCTTTCCTTGCCTTCATCGCCGTTCCGCCGATACGCCGTCTCGCCGGTTCGGTTCTTCCCTCCTGCTCACACCATGGGTTTTTTCTTAACCGGCTTCTCCGGCACCGGTTCCGGGGCAATCGGTATCCGCAGTTCCACTAAGGCACAGAAAACATGCAGCTCATCAAGAAGCGTTACAAGATCGGGCCGTGTGTATTTTGCGAAGCCTGTCTCAATGCTTGACTCTACGGATCGCAAGTTGGCAATCTGCTTTGTCATAGGTATGAGCTTCGTTTTGCCCGGCTCCGACTTGACCTTCTTATATGCTGTAAGTAGATTGTTCAGGGTGGCATTAGTTACAGGTGTCTTCATGATGTTGGTAAATATCTGCATGCGGTCGGGACATTCGAGGTTGGCAGCGAAGAGATATCCCTGGGAAACGGAGAGATTTCCTTGCCGGATAGCAGCCTGAATCTCATCAGGCAATTTTAAGAGCGATAGCCCGTTAAACAGCGTATTTATTGACTTTCCGGTGATTTCAACAATTGCCCCAACTGTTGGGGCAATTTTATCAGACAGATCCTCGGGTCTTCGTTTGTAACTTACCAAGTCATTCATCACTCCATCCACATCATAGGTTTTATCAGGTAATTTTGCCTGAATAAATGCCAATACCCCTTTTGCTTGGTCAATCGGGTTGAGGTCTTCTCTCTGAAGGTTCTCCGTCAGTTGGAAGGCAAGTATTTCATCTTTCTGAGTGATCTCATCAAGTATGCGCGCCGGTATTGTTGGGAGCCCCAGTTTCAGCGCAGCAAGATAACGGCGTTCTCCGCAGAGGAGCAAGTATTTGCCGTCTTTAGGTGTCACAAGGACAGGCTCTAAGACGCCCCGGTCTTTAATGGACTCCATAAGGGACTTAAAGGACTCACTCTCCGTATCGATGCTTGACCTGATCTGTTCTTCAATAATAATATCCCCTAAGGACAGATACAGGAACTCTGGATTCTCAACTGTTTTCTTTGTTGCCATATTATTCCTCCTTATTTAGTGAATAGTGAATAGTCGATAGTGAATAGTTAAAGACATTTTATTAACCTCATTGAAACATTACTGCCTTACACTCGCCCATTCCCAGGTGACTTAAACGTTGTTTCACTTCGGGAACCTTTTTTTCTCTTTCTGGGTTATCGCCAGATAATTTTCCGATGTAACAACCTTCTTCTTCGTTTCCTTCTCCAATTCTTGACGGGCGTCTCCGGCAATCCGGCCGCCTTTTCGGGCAGCGGTGCGATTCTTATCAAAACCCTGGGCGTCTTGTGTCCGGGTAATCTCCGTCGTGGCTGCTTCTCCCAGCATAGAAAAGATCAATTCGAGATCGGTCATGTGATCCCTGAGGTTTTCACGCTCCAAACCCTTCAGGTCTTTGTACTCAGAAGGGGTTAGTCCGAACGTTGCCTTTGAGATTTCGGCGGTCAGTATAGCATATTCTCGTTCAGCACCCACTTCCCGGTTTTTCCATTCGTCGGTCAATTCGGCACGAACGGCTATACCACGCATTCTTTTCTCTATCCAGTCATCGGAATATCCCTTGGCCTTATAGAGCGCACGGGTCCTCTTTGTTCCCAGTTCAGGATCTTCGATCTCCTGCACCCGTTCATAGCCGACCTTTGCCAGCCAGCGTTTGAATGGCTCTGCCTTGGGGGAAGGAACGGATTGAATGATGCGGAAGAGGCCTTCGGTGTTGGCGCAAAGCATGTTCTGAGCCCCGCCGAACGTTTCGATGGGAAGGGTATGTACAATTTGTACCCACCCTTTGCCAAGTTCGGGGTCGCGCTGCTTCATGCGCTGGATGTACTGTTTTGGATCTCTGGAGTCGATCAGAGCCAATACAACATCTTCGACAACAAACCACCATTCATTGTTGTAAATCGTCTTCCTGATTCCTTTGCCTCTGAAAACCGCTATGTGAGATTCCAAATTACCCCCTTTTTATCGTTTGTTTTTACTTTTGCAATACGCAATTGAACTTTCGCGATTCCCATCTTAATTCCCCCTGCAGTTCAATGTCATGGTATCCCTCCGTATAAAAAAATACAATCATAAAATCGTTGTAACACAGATGGGTGACAACTGTATGTCAGTCTATATCCTGTTTGCGAAAAAAAAATAAAAAAAGTGGTCTTCCGGGAAGGCTATGGACGTAATATTCGGGCATTAAATAAACGTAACAGGGACGTCGTGATGCTTGATTGGTAACATAATGCAATTTTGAGTGTTGAATTTTGAATTTTGAGTTGAAAACATTATAAAAAATCCTAACTCTTTGAAATAAAAAATACAACCATATAAAAAAGATTATGGTGATGAAGCAACCGCTTTCAAGATTCATGGCTACCCGGGTTGTGATGGATCGAAAATCATGACCGGGGTCGGCACTCCGGGAGAGATTTTCCGCCACATTGTCGGAAACTACTGAAATCTCCGGAAAGTCAATGCAGAAGCTGTTTTACAAGATTTTACTTTTTCAGAGAAACTGGCTGGGGTCAAATCTTTATCCTTGACTTTGGCAAACAGCAATCTAACCAGCGAGCAGTGCGAGCTTGAGGGGGTGGCTCTGCCAGCTTTGCTGGTGGAGGGGGCGACCCCCTTACGGGGACAGGCGCAAGCCGCTGTAATAGAGGGTGGCTTATTTAAGGACGGATCTGCTTGTTGATATAAGGGGCGGAGACAATGTCACAATGAGATTAGGCGCTCCTGAAAACAGGATATTGTCCTGACGCCCCGGCAAAATAATCTCTACACCGGTATTTGGACTGGTGATCATGGTTCCGCCCGTTACATGATTTCATTTTGTCGATAATTTGTCAACTAATACCTGTAATTTTCTCAGAGATTGTATTTCTTTCGGAAAAACTCGTACGCTTCCATGATTGCTTTAGTTTTTCTCTCTGCCATTTCTTGAAATTCTATTCCCAGATGCTGCACCTTATCGGGGTGATATTTCGCGAGGAGCTCTTTATATTTCTTTTTGATGGTTGCCAGCCTGTCTTCGGCTGTGACCCCTAAAACCTGTCGATACTCCTCTTCTGTACTTGCATGTTCCCAGTTCTGGTACTGATAGCCGCCCCTTTCACTTCTTTGATACATCACTTCTTTGAGCATTTTTATTAAGTAACGAAAGATGAGGTAGCCCGCTACGATGAAAATGATGATTGTCACAAAACGCATCATTGACCTTTTCCCCAAACTGTTACGATATATACCCCCTGCTGTTAGACACTATCCTCACGTTATTATTATAATTTTTAGAAATATAAAATCAGAGCGGGCAAACTCTTCTCCGTCCAGTAAAATACTGCGATTTACAGCCTTTCCATCAAAAATAATGTCACTGCACCCGACCCGGAAGGTTTCCGGCTGTCTTTTTAAAAACTGTATGATCTCATCCGCTTTTACCATTATGCCTCTCTGGAGGAAAACCGGCCCCAGCTCATCAATAAGGAGGTTAAACAGCTTTACTCTGATGATCCCTTCCGTGTCGTCCCGGTATACATCGTCTTTTTCCTCATAGGTAATGGAACTCCTCAGAGTCGCATATACGCTGTCCCGTCTCAGGGTAGCCCCCGCAAGGCCTGGCATGGCAGAGGAAAGAGCCAGGGTTGACCCTTCTTTGATAACTGCCCTTTCGATATTGTCAACACAACTGCCATCGAGAAAAACGGTTGTGATTCTTTCGTTTACATACCGAGGATTCAGCCCAAGCCCTCCGGAAAGCAACGCGTTGATGCTTATGCCTGTACGGCATTTTACAAAGAATCCGCTTTGCAGGATCTCATAAAATCTATGCATCAATGAAGGTTGTATGCTTAAACAGAGATTTTTCATAGTATGAAGAAAAGAAAGAGGCCCCTTGCCGAACCTCTTTCTTGAGCTACATCGTTCTTTATTGGTTTACCAATCAAATACCGAATCGTGTTCCTCATCAGGAACATCGAATACAACATTGTGCGGAGGAAGAGGTTCTGTTCTGAAGAATCCCGGTAACCTGTCATGCTCTTTCGAGAAGCCTGCACGCATGTTGAAGTCCCTCTCCGTCTTCAGGACACTTTTACCTAACGCAACAACATCATCGGCCGTTAAGCTGAGTCCGTAGAAGGCGTTAAGCATATCGATTAAAGCCTGGAAAGTCTCAGGTTGATCCATAATTGCAAAGGCGATAAAGAGACACATGCCTGTAGAGTCAATGGCAGCGGTTGCAATCTGAAGGTTCCTGGAAAGCTCTATCTGTCCTTCGGCTTTCAACGGGTCAACATATCCTCCCACCTTCAGGATATTCGTTGCCGTTGCATAACCCGCGGTATGGTCTGCACCCATCGTGCTTGTAGCATACGTTACACCAAGCCCTTTCACTGCCCTGGGGTCATAGGCCGGCATTGCCTGACCTTTTACAACAGGCACCCTTTCAACGCCAAAAACCCTGCCTGTAATTGCTGCGCCGCTCCCGATAATACGTCCAAGAGGGGAGCCCTTGCCGACTTCCTTTAAAAGATTGATAGCCCCGTCGGCATCGCCGAACTTTAACAGACCACCGTCCATAGCCACCCCGATGGCTACCCCCACTTCTATCGTATCAAGTCCTGTATCGTCGTCAATAAAGTCCATCAGGGCTATTTTATCAAGATCATCAATTCCACAGTGTGCGCCATGGGCCCAGACTGTTTCATACTCCGGTTGTTTGGTTACATAATGCCCGTCTTTATCATTGTAAATTCCGGAACAACGTATGACACACCCGCTATGACACCCATGAGTAGCCAATCCACCGCGCTCTGTCTCTAATGCCGCCTCTGTCTCTCCACTTATCTTTGAAGCCTCCGCAAATGTTCCCTCTTTGAAGTTATAGGCAGGGTACCCACCTGCCTCGTTAAGAATGTTGGTAAGGACATTTGTGCCATACGCAGGCAGGGCTTCGCCTGTGACCCCGTGTTTCCGGAGCCCTTCAACAAAAATCTTGTTCGCTTCCCGAAATTTTTCAGGGTCTTTCGGCGGACGCATGTGCAAGCCTGCATCGTCGAGCACAATAACCTTAACACCTTTCGAGCCCATGACAGCGCCCACACCACCGCGCCCTGCATGACGGGTTGGCCTCAGCTCCATGTCAGTACATGCAATCGAGGCTGCACTCAGCTTCATTTCCCCGGCCTGGCCTATAGAGATGCAGGCAATCTTATCGCCATACTCATTTTTCATCTTTTCTACCACAGCATAATTACCGAGCATTTTCAGGCTATTATCGACAGAGATATTGATTCCATCCTTATTGATAAAAATCTTGTAGAGATCGTCGCCTTCTGGTTTCCCCTCCAGTACAATCGCTGCATACCCGAGTCTTGCAAGCACCTGCGACGGTTGTCCTCCTGCGTTGGCCTCCTTGATGCCGCCTGTCAGAGGACTTTTGCATCCAATGGAGATCCTCCCTGTCATGGCGCCCACCGTGCCGCTTAACATGCCCGGGGCAATAACAAGCTTATTCTCTGCACTTAATGGATGGCAAACAGGTAAAACTTCTTTTGAGATGAGAGCGGATGTAAATGCCCGTCCACCCAAACCTGCATATCCGCCGAGCGGGCCTTCAGAGATTCTTGGACCACCTTCGGCCCCCATATCTATCCTGACTATCTTGTCCATGGTTTCACCTCTCTGTAAAGATTTTGAATATTACATCATTTTGCAATTTTACACCATATACATCCTTTTGCAACAGAAAATACAGCGCTTCACCCTTTTCGTGTCAGACAGGCATCAATATTCTTCCGAATCCGGCTTGTAAGTGCGTGCCTGTTTCCTGGCAGATTGTATGTGCTTCAGTTGAAGGACCTTCTCCTTTGCCCTTTTCGAGCGTTTCCTTTTTTGTCTCCTTATCTTCTCGATCTGCTGCTGTTTCTCGCTCTCCTCACCGAGAACCATACTCTCGATCTTTTCTACTAATATACGGCGTGCTAAAAAACGGTTCAACGATTGTGATCGCTCCTGCTGGCATTTCACTTCAATGCCGGTAGGTAGATGCTTTAAGTACACGCATGTAGATGTCTTATTCACCTTTTGACCACCATGCCCCTGAGAACGGACAAATCGCTCAAGGATATCCGATTCTCTTATCCCCAATTGCTCCATCCTTCCCTGGAGTGCACCCACTTTTTCCGGACTGACAATATATTTCATAATTCCCCGCATAGAGCATAGCACATAGCGTTTTTTAATTCTTTTACGCCGTGTACTCTGTGTTGTCGTTGCCTACCGCTCACCGCTCACCGCTTAGCCCAGTTATAAACTTTAAAATTGCCTTATTCACTTCTTCCGGTTTTTCCAGCATTACCATGTGGCCGGCGTCTTTAATGAGAACAAGTTCTGACCCTTGTATGCTTTCATGGAGGTATCGGGAATATTTCGGCGGAGTGAGGACATCGTCTGTTCCGCAGATAATAAGGGTCGGAACATTGATCGAGCCTATGGTCTTCATAATGTTAAACCTGTCGCAGGCATAAAAATCATTATAAACCACTTCAGGCCTGCACTTCATCATTTCATCGAAGCAATCCTTTTTTAATGAGTCCGGCGCGTTTTTTGAAATGGCAAATTCTATAATACTGCGGAGCGTTTTTTCCTTGTCTTTCATGATCCCTTCAAGTATCTCAGGAAAAACCCTCAGCCTTGCCCCTGTACCCACAAGCATGATACCTTTTACAATATCAGGGAAAGATAACGCACAGGACATGGCTATAGCGCCACCCATGGAATGACCCACCATGTAGCACCTGTCAATACCTGATAATTTTAACGCCCTGTAAACACTATCTCTGTACTCATCTATTGCGTCGCACCCATCGCTATCTCCTGCTCTGCCGTGCCCGGGAAGGTCAATAAGCATAACCCCAACGGATGTTTTCAGATATTCCATCTGATAAAACCATGCCTTTGCACTCCCTCCGGCGCCGTGGATGAACAGAACATTTTCACCTGTCCCGTATCTCTCTAATTCAGTCTCCACACAAACCTCCAGAATTCTGTTGAAATGCGTAAATGATTAATTATATTATGACGACATGAGGTTTTTTACAATATTTCTGTGCCTGTTTTTTCTTTTCTCTTGCAATAAGGCCACCGAAGTAACGACAACAAAACAAAAACCGGCCGAAGAGCAGACCTCTGATACAAATTATAAGAAAGAAATAGATGAGATAAGGAAAAACCTGAAAAGCGAAGTGAAGATTAAGTTGAAAAAGGATGTAAAGGGCGGTTATGGCTGGGAAATAGCAGGTAAGGACGCCCAGGAAATACTCAAGACAAACGACACATTAAGAAAAAAACTCGATAATTAGGACTACGGGTTTAAAAATCCAGAATGATGAATTAATATATAAGAAAGACTGAAAAAACACGAGGTAATATAGTATGGCATATGAATACACCATAAAGATTTTTTCAATGGATGATCTTGAAAAGGAAAGCATTGTGGTAGACGCTGAAAAGAATATCGTGTATGCATGCAGACCCGCCGGAGAGTGTGAGATTCACGACGTGGGCATGGAACAACTTGAAAATCTCTCAAAATTGTTTAACAAAATGGGGGTCGAGGGATGGGAGTTGGTACAACTTTTTTTCCGACCCATGGGTATTGTAAGCTTCTGGAAACGACATTCGCCGCCAGCTTAGTAATTTACAAAACCTGTAATGATGATTATATTTAGAAGAATCCCGTAAGGGGCGTAAAAATACCGGAGGTAATGGAGGTAATAATGAGAGAAAAGGTTGAAGAGTCAATCGGAAAAATAAGGCCGTTTTTGCAGAGGGATGGCGGCGATATCGAGCTTATTGACATTGTTGATGGGGTAGTAAAGGTGAAACTTCATGGCGCCTGTGGGAGTTGCCCCATGAGTTTGATGACCCTCAAGATGGGCGTTGAGAAACAATTAAAGCAGGATATACCTGAAATTAAAGAAGTAGTTGCAGTTTAATTATTGACAAAAAGTCCCATTTTCAATAATATTGATAAAAAATAGGAGGTGGGTTTATGGCGAAGTGCGGCACATCAAAAAAAGACACAAAAAAGGCAACTGCAAAAACCACAGCAAAAAAGGACAAAAAGTCCAAATAGCGCGAGAGGGGATATAATCCCCTCTGCTCACACCTCAAGGCGTCTCACAGCAGCAACAATTTCTTACTTACACGGATAATAAAAATGTGTTAACAATCAACTATAATATTATGAAAATACATTAAGAAAGGATACATGTGATGGAACTCGACCATGCAGTGGAACTTCTCAGAGAATTTATACGAATCGATACGACAAACCCCCCGGGGCACGAGGAAAAGGCCATCCTTTTTCTTGAAGGCATTTTAAAAAAGGAAGGTATACAATCAGAGGTTTTTCAGCCTGTTGCAGAGAGGGCAAACATCCTTGCCAGAATAAAAGGAAAGAAAAAGGGTAAGCCCGTGGTTTTGCTCGGCCATGTGGATGTTGTACCTGCTAATGCAGATGACTGGGATGTAGACCCTTTCGGCGGCGAACTCAGGGATGGGTATATTTACGGGAGGGGAGCGGTAGATATGAAGGCGCAAACGATTTGCCAGCTCCTCGCCTTCATCCAACTCCACAGGGCCGGGGTAGTGCCTGAAAGGGATATGATTTTTCTTGCCACCTGTGATGAGGAGGTAGGGGGACAGAACGGCGTGGAATACATGCTGAATGAGGTTGAGGAACTGAAAAGCGCTTCATTTGTATTAAGCGAAGGCGGCTGCATTATTGAAGAAAACGGTCACCTTCACGCACAGGTTGCTGTAGTTGAAAAAAAGTTGAGCCAGTTTATGATAAAGGCGACCGGAATTGGCGGGCACGGGTCCATGCCTCATAAAGACAATGCAAATGAAAAGATTGTACGGGCATCGCAGGCAATACTGTCCTATGAGTGGCCGTTTAAGTCTACCAATATTGTAAACACCTACCTGAACGGTCTTCTGAAAGGGAAAAAGGTAAACGGGTTCACATTCAAGGGACTGAAAGAGTCTCTGAATGATAAAAGGTTTAAGGATTTTATCGAAAACAACCCCGTATATAACGCATTACTGCGGAATACCGTAACGCTTACCGTTCTCAAGGGCGGCGAAAAGGTTAACGTGATACCGAGTGAATCTTTTGCATACTTCGATGCAAGGCTTCTGCCAACAGAAAAACATGAACATTTTTTTAAAAAAATAAACTCCCTGGGGGGAAAGGACATACAGATCATAAGGATCGGAAGCGGAATAAGCGAGCCCGCACCTTCAGGATATAATACACCCTTTTTTAAAGGCATTAAAGGGGCAGTCAAAAAGACGAAAGGCACAATACCGGTACTCCCCTTCATTACAACAGGGGCAACGGACCTCCGTTATTTCAGAAACCTTGGCATTACCGCCTACGGATTTTTTCCTGCAACAATTGCAGTAGAAGATATCCTCAGAATGCATGGCAAAAACGAGAGGATTTCCATTGAAAGTCTTCAAGAGGGCTTGGATGGTACATATGAGATTGTGAAGTTTTTATCTACGGTAACCAGCCGTTAGCTTTTAATTACAGGCATGATAGTTTTTTTAAAGCATTACAGCATCTTAGCTAATCGCTAAAGACTTACAACTGATATGCTAAAATTCACTAAATTTCTTGACAATGGTTCTTTTTTCTGTAGAAAATAATAAGTGAATTTATTAACAAGCGATAAAAGAATGGTATGCGGAAATTCAAAAGAAGGAGGTGAAAGGCAGGCTTTTGTAGTTTAAAAACTTAAACCTAATGCCCATGGGGGAAACATGAAAGAGATAATGCAAGGAAACAGCGCAATTGTAAGAGGTGCCTGGGAAGCCGGCGTGAAAGTAGCCGCCGCATATCCCGGAACACCAAGCAGTGAAATCTTGAAGGATGTCGCAGATAATTATCCCGAGGTTTATGCAGAATGGGCTCCCAATGAAATGGTCGCTCTTCAGGTTGCAAGCGGGGCTGCCATAGCAGGCGCAAGATCCATGGCCGCCATGAAACACGTTGGAATGAACGTTGCTGCAGACGCATTGATGACCCTCGCATATACCGGGATCAAGGGTGGTCTGATGGTTGTCATCGCCGATGACCCATTTGTTCACAGCTCACAGAATGAACAGGACAGCCGGAACTGGGCCCGCTTCGCCAAGATTCCTTTATTGGAACCCGGTGATGCCCAGGAATGTTATGACTTTGCAAAAATTTCCTTTGATATCAGCGAAAAATTTGATACGCCTGTTATCTTAAGGACAGAGACAAGGGTTGCACACTCCGACTCCCTGGTAGAACCGGGAAAGAGAGTGGAGTCAAAGATACCGCTCGGACTCGATCCGAAAGAAGCGCCGAAATACGTTATGGTACCGGCACATGTGCGCGTGAGAAGAAAAATAATCGAAGAGAGAATGAGAAAACTTGAAGAGTATGCCGACACATTCAAGTACAATGTGATGGAGATAAACGACCCGAGCGTGGGCGTTATAACAAGCGGCGTATCCTACATGTACACAAAAGACGTTTTTCCTGAATGGTCCTATCTGAAGCTCGGCATGGTATGGCCGCTTCCCAAGAAAATGATCGCTGAGTTCTTTAAAAAGGTGAAAAAGGTCATTATCGTAGAAGAACTGGATCCATTTATTGAAACAGAAATAAAGGCAATGGGTTACAAGATATGGCATGGGAAAGACCTTATTCCTAACATGTATGAGCTCACCCCTGAGATTGTGGAAAAATGCCTCAAGGGAAAGAAATACAAAGAACCTAAGATAAAAGTAAAACCGGAAGATCTCCCGAGGAGACCGCCGAACCTCTGTGCCGGCTGTTCCCACAGGCCGCTCTTTTATGCATTGAAGAAACTCGGCGCCTTTGTGTTCGGAGATATCGGTTGTTACACACTTGCTGTTGCACCACCCCTTCAGGCGCTTCACACCTGCATCTGCATGGGCGCCGGTGGCGGCATGGCACACGGTGCAATGAAGGCCTTGGGAAAAGAAGGGCTCGGAAAGGTCGTAGCAGTGCTTGGCGATTCCACCTTTCTCCATTCCGGTATTGCCCCGCTGATGAATGCCGTATACAACAAAGGCAATTCAACAACGATCGTTCTCGATAACAGGATTACCGGCATGACAGGACACCAGGAACATGCGGGAACAGGCTTTACCGTACGTCAAGAGCCAACAAACATGGTTGACTACATGGAGATTGGCAAGGCGTTGGGCGTAAAAAGCATAAGATATCTCGACCCTTACAACATAAAGGAATGTATGGAGATCATCAAGGAAGAGATGAGCAAGAATGTGCCATCCCTTCTGCTCTGTAAGGACAGCCCATGCATGCTGCTCCGCAGGGCAAAACCGCTTGAAAAGTTTAAAAATCCGTTGTACATGATTAACACTGATAAGTGCAGGGGATGTAAGGTATGCCTCGAGATCAACTGTCCCGCCATTAGTTGGCGTGAAAGCGCAGGCCAGACAAAAGATGGTCACAAGAGGAAAGGAACTGTCTATATAAATCCGGATCAGTGCGTTGGCTGTGAGGTTTGTGTTCAGGTATGTAAATTCGAAGCCATTGTACCAGGCAAGAAGTGAGGAGGCAGGTATGAAAGATAACGGAAAAGTCACAAATATATTCCTTTCCGGAGTTGGCGGACAGGGTGCAATCCTTGCGAGCAACATCCTTGGTGAGGTGTTCATCAAGGCCGGGTACGATGTGAAAAAGGCAGAGGTCCACGGAATGGCACAGAGAGGCGGAGACGTTACCACACATTTCAGGTTCGGGAAGAAGGTTTATTCTCCCCTTATCAAATACGGTGATGTGGATTACCTTCTCTCTTTTGAGCTCCTTGAGGCAATCCGATACATCAATTGGGTTAAGCCTGAAGGCAAAATTGTTATCAACAAGTCGGAGATTTTTCCGCCTGCTGTAAATCTTGGGCAGATGGAATACCCGAAGGGTGTTGAGAAGACATTCAAAAAGTATTTCAAAGAAAACGTATGGATGGTAGACGGACAGGGCATCGCGAAAAAACTCGGGAACGCCCAGGCTGCAAATGTGGTGCTCGTTGGTGCATTTTCCAATTTCTTCCCGGAAGTGAAGGATGCGCAGTGGATTGAGGCAATCAAGGCCCTTCTCGCACCAAAGCTCCACGATCTGAACGTAAAAGCATTTCATGAAGGAAAAAAGGCCCTCTAAAGGGGGGCCTTTCCCCCTTTCCCTTGCTCTTGTTTTTGCCCTTTTAATTTTCCAAATTTTGTTCCTATACAGGACGGTGTACGCCATGGAAGTATTATCCCTTGATAACGGTCTTCAGTATATCTTTCAGCAACGGAAAGGTACGGGTGTTGTTGCCCTTCAGGTATGGGTTAAGGCGGGGAGCAAATACGAAGAACCGAAGATTGCCGGAATTACCCATTTTATTGAACATCTCATTTTTAAAGGAACCGAAAAGGTCAAAGCCAATGAGATGGCCTCACGCATAGAATCGCTGGGTGGCGTTATAAATGCCTATACCTCCTATGACAATACCGTATACCATATTGTGATACCCGCGAAGGCCTTTGAGGAAGGCTTTGAGCTACTTGTGGACGCAGTGAAGAACCCTGCCTTTCCTGAAGAGGAAGTTAATAAGGAAAAGAAGGTGGTGCTCGAAGAGATTAAGATGGGGGAGGACGATCCCCAGAGAAAGCTTTTTAAAGAATTGTTCTCGACAAGCTATGATGCACATCCTTACGGCAGGCCTATTATCGGTTACGAAGATACCGTAAAAAATATACAACGGGATGAGATACTGAATTACTTCAGAAAGTACTATACACCGGATAATATGGCAGTTGTCGTTGTCGGCGACTTCGATGCAAAGACCGCTGATGCATTAATAAAAAAACATTTTTCCGAGAAAAAAATACCATTGCATCTCACTTCTAAAAAGGAAGGTTTGGATAGCCCACCTCCGGCAAAAGAGGACAAAGGAGATTCTCAGAAGCAGGGTGAAGTGAAAGAAAAGATCATAGAGAAGAATGTCAGGGAAAGTTATCTCGCCATTGCATACCGAATACCATCTATGGTCCACGAAGATACACCCGCACTGGAAGTGCTTGGCACAATTCTGGGTGAAGGAGAAAGCTCTCGTCTCCAGGAACAGTTGAAATACAAAAAAGGCATCGTTACAAATAGTACGACATACCTGTTTACCCCTAAAGAGGACGGCCTCTTTGTCATTTTTTCTACCCTTAAGGGGAAGGACTATCAGTCAATAGCAAAAGCGATAAACGATGAACTGGCACGCTTACTGAAGGAAGGGACAAATGAATGGGAGATGACAAAAGCAAAAAACATGATCAAAGCCTCTTATGTGTATTCTTTGGAGACGGTTCAGGGAACGGCGAGGCAGTTAGGAAATTTTCAGACCCTGACCGGTGACCCGCTTTTTGTGGAAAGATATTTAAAGAACGTCGACAGGGTTACAAAAGACGATATCAAAAGGGTACTTCAAAAATATATCCTGGGCAAAGACAAAACACTTGTTGCGCTTTTGCCTAAGGCAGTTTCCAACCCCCACACTTTCCGTCTGGAAAATGGCCTCACCATGCTTGTAAACAAAAACCAGGCATCACCAAGCTTTGCCTTTAGAATAGGCTTCGCGGGAGGTCTCAAAGAAGAGCCTCCAGGGAAAAATGGCGCCTTCAACATCCTCTCCAAAATGCTGCTCAGAGGCACAAAGGATAAGAATGCGGGCATGATTGCCAGAGAGATTGACATGCTTGCGGGAGATATGGGCGCCTTCAACGGAAAAAATATTTTCGGGCTGTCCGGTAAGTTCCTGAGCAAGGACATTAAAGAGGTGCTGGGCCTCCTCAAAGAAGTGCTTACTTCAACTGTTTTCAAGGAAGAAGAGCTGAAAACCGTTAAAGGCGAAGTCCTCTCAGAAATAAGGCAGCGGGATGATGACCCTATCCGTAATATCTTTATGCGTTTCAATGAAACTCTTTTTGAAGGCCACCCATACAGCAGAGATCCGGTTGGCCGTGAGAGTGACATAGAAAATACAAAACCTGGTGATATTGAAGAATTCTATAAAAAATATGTAAGCCCCTCAAATGCGGTTCTCGCTATTTCCGGAGATGTGGATGAAAAAGAACTCAAGACATTATTTGAGAACCTCTTTTCTGAATGGAAAGGCAAAACAAACCCGCTGAAGAAGTTAATGCCTGCTCCTTCTCCTGGAAAAGCCATCATGATTGAAAAAGATATGATGCAGACACACCTCATTTTCGGTTTCACGGGACCCGGGCTTTTGGATGAAGACAGATATGCAACAGAAGTCATGGACGCCATCCTTTCCGGTATGGGCGGTAGGATACACAAGGTTCTGAGAGAGGAACGACCTTATGCATACGCCCTTACATTCTTTAATCAGATGGTTTTTGAAACTGGTGGAATGGGTATATATATTGGAACTGATAAAAAACTCGTAAAAGAAGTTGAGAAGATTTCACGAGCTGAAATAGAAAAGATTGTTAAAGAGGGGTTTACTGACACTGAGGTTGAAAACGCAAAAAATCACCTTACAGGCACACATTACATCCGGATGCAGCCCAATAACGCTATATCCACAAGTATGTGCCTTGATGTCATGTACGGTTTAAAACCCGACTACTTCAAAACATGGCCTAAACACATCGAAAAGGTAACAAAAGAGGATGTAAACAGGGTAGCACGGAAGTACCTGCTGCTGGATAAGATGGTACAGATAACAGTGGGCAGTAGGCAGTAGGTACTGTAGAAACAAAAGAAACGATTCAGAAAATTTATTCGAACAGGGCTTTTGAAAAATCCTTTGCACTGAAAGGAATCAAGTCGTCGAATTGTTCTCCTACACCTACATATCTTATCGGTATCTTTAAGAGATGGGCGATAGGAAGGATAAAACCACCCTTTGCCGTTCCATCGAGCTTAGTTATGACAATACCCGTAATATCCAGCGCTTCATTGAACGTCCTGGCCTGGGCAATGACATTCTGCCCGTTCGTTGCATCTACGATGAGCAGGGTTTCGTGGGGTGCACCGTCCATCTCCTTCCCCACAACACGCTTTATCTTTTTCATTTCCTCCATAAGATTGGCTTTCGTATGCAGTCTGCCGGCAGTATCGAGGATGAGCACATCTACCCCTCTCGCCTTTGCAGCCTTTGTGGCATCATAGGCAACTGCAGCGGGGTCTGAACCCTCTTTGTGTTTTACAACATCGATGCTGAGCCTCATTGCCCATTCCTCAAGCTGTTCTATCGCTGCAGCCCTGAAAGTATCGCAGGCGCCCAGCAAAACGCTTTTCCCGGATTCCTTATATGCTCTCGCAATCTTTGCAATAGTTGTTGTTTTACCGACACCATTGACGCCGAGGGCAAGCAAGACGAAGGGTTTGTGTTTATTTATCAGCATGGGCGCTTCAACAGGCATGAGAAGGTTCCCAACCTCTTCGATCATAAAACTCTTTATATCATCAGTGGTCTTTATCTGTCCCCTTTTCCATCTTTCCTTCAAAGCGCCTACGAGGATTTCCGTTGTTTCAATGCCCGCATCGGAGAGAATCAAGGCCTCTTCTATTTCATCAAAGGCATCTTCATCGACAGGTTGCCCCTTCACAGCCCATTCTATCTTCGTTGCCAATTGGTCCCGTGTACGGGCTAAACCGTTTTTTATCTTATCAAATATACCCATTTTTTACCTGGAAGAAATATTTTTTGGCCACACGTTTAACGCATGTCGCCGCTGCCTGAGTGACGGTCGTAAAAACCTATTTTTAAATTGATAAACATGTCCATATCCTGTTCATAATCTTTTATCTGTTCCTCTATCAGTTTGTCTAACCGTTCAATATCTACCTCCTGTCTACTGTACATCATTTTTACTTCTTCTATGCTTTCGAGGGGATAAAGGTATCCATAGAGGGTTATATAGTCTCCGAGGGCTTTTAAGCCTCCCGGATCGTTTTTCTTGAGAAGAATGAGGGCCTTATAACCGAGAATCCGCAAGGAATTAACACTATTCCCGTCAACCTTTTCTGCCTCTAAAACAAACTTCTCGGCATTATCAAGGTCATTCAGTTTATAGCATGTCACTGCGAGACACACAAGGGCGGTTGAATCCTTTTCTCCCTTAAGCGCCCCGGCAAAGTATTCCTGTGCCTGCTTGTACTCCCCTTCCTTCATTAGTTTTTTTCCGAGGAAAAGGTTGTTTGAATATACTGAATAGCTTTTCAGGGAAGTGCATGAGGCAACAAACGACAAAACGATTATTGCTGTTACGGTTCCGGCACATATGGTTTTCCACATATCTTGCACACCCCTTTTTCTACGATACCTATGCAGGTGCCATCGCTGCAAAGAATCCTCTCCGTAAAATCAATCTCTTCGCCGGTTTCTTCTTTCTGATCGACATTTTCCATTTCACTGTCAATCGTTTTTCCACAGGCATAGCAGTATGTGCCCAATCTTAAGATGGACTGGCCGCAATGCACACATACAATACTCTCACACTCTTGTCCACATTTCTCACATATCATAAGTCTCACCTTGCTTTAATGATTTTTACAACCTTACCATCTTCAAATTCAACGTAGATAGTGTTCTTATTGTCGGGCAGGATTTTCCATGATGGCACGTATGTCCAGATAATCTTATTTTCCGGTGTTTTGCTTACCATGTCAGGTTCTCCAAGTTTTTTTCTCACTTCATCTTCAGTCATTGAAATGACAGCATTATCCAGGGCAGGATGTCCTTTTTTTGCATTTTTGGATGAACTGCAGGAGAAGAGGAGCGCTACACATAACAAAACAAAAAATGCTTTTAAAAATAAAGGTTTTTTCATAGTTTTCCACAATTTCTGTGGATAAGTTGTGTATAAGTTGTAGGCTTCATCTTCTAACATATTGATAACGTTTAGTAAATAGTTATTCTGCCGAGAAACGTTGCGATAAAAATCTCTAATGTTTTCAAGCATTCTCTGTATCAACCCCCTTTTAAATATACCCTTTTCACAACCATTAAGTTACCATGAATAACCTAAATTATCAACGGGTTGTATGCGTGTATTTTTTAGATGCCTTCCTGAGCCTGTCCATCATGGCTTTGCCGAGACCCACCTCCGGCACCTTTTCGGCGTAAATTATTTCAACACCTTCATGATCCAATTCGATAAGGAATGAAAAAAAGTTCGCCGCTGCCTCCCGCATGTCCCCTTTTTCGGAAAGCACTTTGATAAACTTTGATTTTGGCTTCACCCGGGGCATCTGAAAGGCAAGGAACGATGACTGCTCGCAAACAATTTCATCAATTGCATTAATAATCTTCAGGGGTTTCGCAGGTGCATAGTGATATGGCAGCTCTCCGGGAGATTCGCATATCCCGTCTTCCCCCTTCTCATGTATAGGCACGGCTATCTTATAAAGGTCTTCAACGCTGATCGCCCCGTGTCTGTGGATATAAATCCCGTCAGCCCTTATTGAGATTATTGTGGATTCTATCCCGAAAACACTATTCCCGCCATCTAAAATGAGTGGCAACCTGTCTCCCAGCATCTTTACGACATGGCTTGCCTTTGTGGGGCTCACATACCCAAAAGGATTGGCGCTCGGTGCAGCGATTGGTCTTTTAAACTCACGGAGCAGGTTCAATGCAACCGGGTGGGATGGCATTCTTATACCTACAGTCTGAAGACCCGCAGTCACTATATCGGGCACAATATCCTTCTTTTTCAGAATGATTGTCAGGGGGCCCGGCCAGAAGGCATCAATCAGCCTTTTGGCCTCTGGCGGAACATACTCAGCCAGGTCAGAAAGCCAATCCTTTTCGCCTATGTGTACAATAAGCGGGTCAAACCTCGGGCGCTTTTTTGCCTCAAAGATCTTTGCAACCGCATAGGGATTAAAGACATCCGCACCAAGGCCATACACCGTTTCCGTGGGAAATGCAACAATATCGCCATTTCTTAAAAGCTGAATGGCCTTTTTTATGGCTGAGGATTCATGACCGTTGAGTAACTGCATGGCAATAACTTTAAAACAAGCTATCACCATTATATGTAATAGTCAACGCTTACGGCTTGTTTCTATTTACAATTATTTGCTTTGTTAGTACCATTAACCCGATGATCGCCATTCTTATCCTTGTGCTTCTTTTCCCTTTGACTCTACACGGGACAATAACGTCAGATGAATGTCTCGGGTGCCACGATAAATACAAGGAGTACAAACACGGGAAAGCTGCATGTGTTGATTGCCACAGCAATATAAGCACCATCCCGCACGAAGAAAAACTTGAGAAACCGTCATGCAACAGGTGTCATAGTAAAACCGCCGGGCGTTATTCCAAAAGCGTACACTCAAAGAAGAATGTTGCATGCAAGGATTGTCACAATACACATTTTATAACAGCCGGCAGGGGAACGTGTGTCTCCTGCCATGAAGATTTGTATAGAGTGTATAAGGAAACCTCTCATGCAAAAAAAGGTGCGGCAAAATGCGCTGATTGCCATAATCCTCACAGCCTTACGCCTTACAAAGAGCTCAGTTCACAGGAGCGGATGGCCGTTTGCTCGCGTTGTCACAAGGACTATCTCGCGAAACATAGCTGGCTGCCCAACACCTTGCTCCATTTCAATCACCTCGAATGTTCCACCTGCCACAGTCCTGATTCAACAAAGAGCATGGTTTTTTATTTTAAAACAAAAGGAGGTAACAAAAATCCTGAGCTCACATACGGTGATATCGAAAAAGCTCTCGGGAGTAAAAAAGAAATCGTATCCATAATCGACAGGGACGGTGACGGCATTGTCTCCTGCAAGGAATTGACCGGTTTCTTTACCGGTCTTTCAAAAAGAATCCAAAAAGACATTTTTCTCGATAGCTCTATCGTTGTCACCAAAGTCCATCATGTCTATTCGGAAAAAAGCCGCAAACAGAGGGTTTGCGCTTCCTGCCACTCAGAGAATGCCCCATTTTATGAATCCATGTACCTTGCAATCCCCGGAAAGGACAGTCATACCTATATTCCGGTTAAGGGAACAGTATTGTCAGCGCTTCCTACATCGCTGTTTATCGACATGTGCCTGTTAGGTGAAAAAAAGATAAAGGTAAAAGATATTAAGGAATTTTTCAAAACAACACAGGGGAAAAGAGGAGATATCATTAATGAACTCGGGTTTAAGTTGCTTGACCTCATCGGGCTTCTGGTTTCTGCAGCAATACTGGCTGGCATTGTCATTCATGGAATATTGAGGATTATGGTAAGGAAATGAGTAACATATACCTTCATCCGCTCCCGTTGAGGGTATGGCACTGGATTAATGCCTCCATCGTCTTCGTGCTCATCGTGACCGGTATCCAGTTAAGAATCCCTGATATCCACATTTTTGAGAGTTATAGCATTGTGGTCCTGATTCATAAGTGTTTTGGCTTTGCTCTGGCAGGGTCCTTTCTTTTCTGGCTCTTCTATTACATATTCACCGGCGGGTTTAAAAAACATTACCGTTTCAATCTGAACGACATCAGAAATATGCCACAGCAGGCCCTCTACTACTCGTTTTCGATCTTCAAGGGAGGGAAAAACCCCTTTCAACCTACACCTGAAAACAAATTTAATGCCTTACAGAAAATTGCCTACCTCTCCGTCATGTTTTTATGTGTTCCTGTCATTACAATTACAGGTATTCTCTTCAGCGATATCCTCTATTTCTTTTCGTGGATCAGGGCCATCGGGGGTGTACGGATTCTCGATACAATCCACGTTGCAGCAGCTTACGTGTTTGTCTTCTATCTTCTCGTACACCTTTACATGGCAACCCTGGGACCAAAGGTTCACTCCCATATAAAGGGTATGATAACGGGATATGAGGAATAAGCAGGCGCAAAAGCATTGATACAGTTTTCGCTATGATTTCTTGACACAAGTTGCCTTATCTGCTATCTAAAGGTTTATATTCATGAAATTCACTTACTTCCTTATGTTTATCATGCTTTTTGCAGCATATTCCGCTGCGGGAAATAACGAAAGCTGCATTCAGTGCCACACAGATGAATCGATCATGAAATCACTTGTAGAGATACCCATTACTAAAGGAAATACCGGTTCAAACGCTGCTATCGGTCCGGCCGGACCACCCCCTTTAATCAGGTCTGAAACTTACTATAAGAGGTACTACATCGACAAGGTTGTACTCGATAAAGACCCGCATTTTGGAAACGGGTGCACCACCTGCCATAAGGGTGATGAGAAATCGACTGACCAGGAAAAAGCACACAAAGGTATTGTAAAGAGACCTTCTGCCGATTTAAAGGTGTGCGGCGACTGTCACGATGACATTGCCAAAACCTATCAGAGCTCATTGCATTATACAGCTCAGGGGCTACTCAGCAAGATATCCAGAAGGTTCTCAAAAAAAGAGGAGAAGGTTTTTACAGAAAAGGCCTTCGGGCAATCCTGCAAGAGCTGCCACGCCTCGTGCGGTGATTGCCATGTCAGCTCACCGGCCATCGACGGAATACGGAACAGTTTTTTAAGCGGACACAGGTTTGTGAAAAAGGATGAAGGGAAGACCTGTGCCGTCTGCCATGGCGGAAGCATCTACCCGGAATATACCGGTAAATACAACGGGAGTCCCGATGTTCACTACCAAAAAGGACTAATGTGCACAGACTGCCACAAAAAAGGACATCTCCACGGCGACGGCAATGTATACGCAAACAAGGACGATGTGAAGAACCGCCCAAAGTGCAAAGATTGTCACAAAATAGGAGCAGAGAAAAAAACCACAGCAAGATTAGCCCATTCAAAGCATGATGGAAAGGTAAGTTGTTACGGATGTCATGCCCAGGATGAATACCGTAACTGCTCCGGTTGTCACGAAGGAAAGACTTCTTCTTCGAAGACCGGTTTTATCCTCGGCGCTGATCCGGGAAATAATAAGCTCCTTACCACCTTACGGTTGATACCCATCTCACGGGAGACCTTCCTGAAGGCAGGCATAAGGATGGAGCAATTTGATGCGGTCACAGATTACAGGGCCACCCCTGTTCACAACATAAAAAAGATAACCGGGAGAACCCGCTCATGCGATGTGTGTCATGTAAATAAAAAGGGATTTCTCACAAAGGAGTCGCTTATAAAAAACGGCTCGAAGGCCAATGAAAGTCTGATTTTCAGGATGCCTCCTTTGGATATCAACTGAATAAGGGAAAAGTGATGACAAGCGAACTCCACAATTTCAGAAAAATAGCGAACATTGTAATCAACATTGCTATCCTGTTTTTCTTTCTTTCCTGTACTGCCACCCCTCCCCGGACGAGTGAACAAAAATACATAAACCCGGAAAAAGTTATCTCTCTGATAAAAGAAAAGAAGGCTGTGGTTGTTGATACGATGAGTTATCTCGAATGCATGGATCACAGGATACCGGGTTCTCTCTGCATAGCCCTTGAAGAGTTTGAAAACAAATCACCTGCGTTGCTCAAGGACAAGAAGCAGACCACAATCTTTTACTGCGAATCAGAAGAATGTCCAAGGGCAGGCTTGACATATGAGAAGGCCAAAACTGCCGGCTATGAAGACATATACATCCTTGAAGGTGGGCTGTCGGCATGGAAAAGAACGGGCTATGAGGTGGAAACAGTTGAGCGGATTAAAAGAGCGCCTGTAGTGTCCATCAAACCCCGTGTGCTAAAGGCTCTGGCAATGGAAAAGAAAGGCCTGTTCGTCCTTGATATCCGTTCTGAGGATGCATTCAAGGCAGGTCACATAGATGGTGCGATCAATATCCCCCTCTACACATTACATAAAAAACTCAAAGAAATACCGAAAAACCGGCCTGTCATTGTCGTTGATGAGAGCGGGAAAAGGTCCTTTCTCGCATGTTGTTATCTCATCAATAACGGTTTTAAGGATGTGGTAAGGCTCTATGGGGGGATGAAACACGAAGAACCCCGGAAGGGGAAAAAGGGATAGTATATGACAGATAAAAGCTGGACTATAGCCCTTTTGCTCTCTGTTTTTCTTTTAATGCTTTCCGGCCACGCCTACCCCTCCAACGTAAAGATAAACTGTACAGACTGCCATGACAACAATAAATTCAAGACCCACTACAAAGGATCGGTACATGGAAATATCGGGTGCACAGGCTGTCATACAAGCTTCGAGAGTTTAGACAGACATGTCATTTTAAAAGAAAAACCTCTTCTGGTCTCCTGCGGAAAATGTCATAGTGAGGTTGAAAAGGCATACAAAAACAACTTCCATTACCTCTATGAGGATTTTCGTTGCTATGACTGTCACTACGAAATCCACTCACTAAAACCGGAAAAAGACAACTTCAAGATCGCCGTAACGAAAAACTGCACAAAATGTCACGCCAACAATGAGTATGTTCTATCAGGTCATGGCGCTGCAGTCATGAAAGGGAATAAAGATTCAGCAACATGCAGTGACTGTCACGGTTTGCACGATACAAAGGCTTACCATACGTCCAGCGAGAAGTATGCCCTGGAGGCGCGGGAATTTTACAACAGGACGTGTAAGTCCTGCCACTCTGACAGGGAAATGATGAAACGGAATAACCTTTCCCCTGATACCGTCAAATACTATGAAGAAACATATCACGGCAAGGTACAGGATTTGGGATACCCCACAAGCGTTGCCGGGTGCGCGGACTGCCATACCACACACAATATCCTTGCAAAAGACCATCCTGACTCGTCAATAAACCCGAAGAACCTGACAAAGAACTGTGAAAAGTGCCACCATGGAATACATCCACGCTTTGCCGAATACAAGGCACATCCCGATTACAAAGACAGGAAAAGATACCCATTGTTGTACCTAAGTTTTATCACCATGGTAGCACTCCTCCTGACAACATTCGGTTTCTACTGGACCCACACCCTCCTCTGGTGGAGAAAAGTTTACTGGGAAAAACATAGACTGGAAGAACTCGGTATAAAGCCTGAAAGCCCATTTACCCATGAAGAAGGTATTCAGGAAATCAGGCGGTTTTCAATAAAAGACCGCGTGATGCACCTCCTTCTGATTCTTTCCTTCTTCGGTCTCGTCATAACCGGTTTTCCCATAAAATACCACAGTACGCCCTGGGCAAAAGTCCTCATTCAGGTTATGGGTGGAGCCCATAACGCAGGCTTGTACCACAGGGCGGCAGCAATCGTTCTTATCGGGCTGTTTTTTATTGCCCTGTGGAGATGTCTCCATTTTATCTTTCCGAAGGGTTTCGGCAGAGAAGGGAGGAAAGGATGGATGGAGAGGCTCTTCGGACCTGATTCCCTTATGCCTAATATCCATGACTGGCAGCAGTTCAAGGGTATGGTAAAATGGTTTTTCAACAAAGGTGAATACCCGAAGTTCGATAGATGGACCTACTGGGAAAAATTTGACTTTCTTGCCATCTTCTGGGGTATGGTTATCATCGGTGGTTCAGGGATCACCCTGTGGGCCCCGGAAACGGCATCGTATATATATCCCGGATGGGTCTTTAATATTGCAAGTATCTTTCATTCTGAAGAAGCGCTCCTGGCGGCCATCTTCATATTCACGGTCCATTTTTTTAATACACACCTTATTCCTACGAAATTTCCCATGGACCCTATCATCTTTACGGGCAGTTATAAACTCGAGGAATTATGGAGATTCAGAACCCTTGAATATGAAAGGTTGGTGAGGGAGAAGAAACTTGATGACCTGAAGATCAAACACCCGGGCATATCGTTGAAGCTTATCTCGTCCATGTTCGGCCACGCGAGCCTGTGGATTGGCCTTCTTTTTACCCTTATTCTCCTGTGGACCTTCTTCTTTGCCTAACCAGCCCATAAATTCAAAACGGCTTGTTACCTTCCTGTCTTTGTTGTCTGTATTCCCTGGCCTGCTTTAAGACCTTTGCACGGTAAAACAACTTTACAGGAAGGAGTGTGTGCCTGCGAGTTAGCACCTACCGTTGATGTTTGAAAACCCTCAGATATAGATTGTTACCATGAGAAAGAGAGAACACAAAGATTAACGGGGGCTGCAAGACGTCCGCTGGATTTTTTTGTCAGGCGATAATTTTTTTCTCATTGCCCCTCTGTCCCCATAATCATAATCATCCAAAGATTAGCCCCTCATCTACCGTCCCCTCTTTCTATGGTGGATAGCATCAAGGAAGCGATACAAAACGGCACCTATAACGTAAAAGGCGAACTGGTAGCAAGGGGTATCCTCAAGAACAGCCTCCTGGATGAGATACTCTAATTCCCCACTTCCTCATTCACGGCTGCACAAAGACTCTGATTGCCGCTATAGTCAATGGGAATATCAACAATCACGGGCCCGGTCAGATTAAGGGCCCTTGAAAGGACAGTGGCAATCTCGCCGGCACTGTTGATCCGCAACCCCGTTGCACCGAAGGATTCAGCAAATTTCACAATGTCCACGTTTCCAAACTCTACACCAAAGGAGCGGCCATACTTGAGCTGCTGCTGTATTTTTACCATATCATAGCTCCCGTCCCGCCATACGAGATGGACAAAATTACACTTTTCGCGTACCGCTGTTTCCAGCTCCATTGCCGAGAACAGGAACCCTCCGTCCCCTGACATGGAGATTACCTTTTCTCCCGGACGCGCAAAGGTAGTTGCAATTGCCCAGGGGAGAGCTACCCCTAATGTTTGCTGTCCGTTGCTGAATAGCAACCGGTGTGGTTCATAGCTGACAAAATATCTGGCCATCCATACATATATTGAGCCGATATCGCAGACCACAGTGACATCGTCACCTATGAGATTTCTCAGTTCGTAGATGAGCCGCAGGGGGTGTACGGGGAACCCTGATTGTCTTGCGCCCAGCGCCTTTGTTTCAAGGAGGGCATCCTGAACCTCCATTACCAAGGGGTTTGCCGTGGGGTCATCAGCGCGTGGTTTGAGATACCTGGCAAGTTCGTTAATATTTGTCGCGATATCACCAAGCAGTTCCATTTCGGGCTGATAGTGCCTGTCAATAACAGGGATGTGTTCATCTATGCTGATAATAGTCCCGTCTCTGCCTTTGTTCCATGTTTCGGGGTCGTATTCAACGGGGTCAAATCCAACGGTGATTACCACATCAGCCCTTTTTAAGAGCCTATCGCCCGGCTGGTTCTGGAATATTCCGAGACTGCCGGCATAACAGTTAAAGAGTTCCCTGGGAAGTACACCGGATGCCTGGTAGGTATTAACAAGCGGCATGGGATATTCGTTCAGCAGCCCTCTTAATGCCTGTGCTACTTCACGCCTGCTCGCAAAAACCCCCGCAAAAACAACAGGCGTTTTTGCAGCATTGATGATCGCGGCAGCCTTTTTCACATCGTTCACATTGAAGGTGCCTCCTCCGCCCGCCCGCGCGGCTTTGATCGGAACGGCATCGACAGCTCCCATAAGGATATCCTGGGGAAGGCTGATGAATGAAGCGCCTAACGGCGGCAAGGTACTCTGACGGAAGGCGTTCACCACAACCTCGGGGATGCTGTTACCGTCATAGACCTCAACGGCATATTTGGTAACGGGCTGCATGACCGCAATATTATCAAGGCATTGATGTGTTTTTATATGTCGCATCCCGCGCCGGACGTTTCCTCCCAGGGCAACGAGGGGGTATCCGTCACATGTGGCAGTTGAGAGGCCCGTGGTAAGATTGGTCACACCCGGACCCGATGTGGCAAGGCATACCCCCGGCGTGCCCGTTAAAAGGCCGAACATCCCTGCCATAAATGCCGCATTTTGTTCATGACGGCACAATATTAAACGCGGACCATGGTCTGCAAGCACATCGAATATGGTGTCTACCTTTGCGCCTGGAATGCCGAAAATATATTGAACACCCTGTCCTTCAAGGCATTGTACCAGTAATTCTGCCCCGTTCCTTGCCTTAGAAGTGTTTTTACTATTCATGGATACCCTCCTTTTTAGCGGGTAAATCTCTTTCCGTTCGGGGATGCGGTCATTTTTCTGCTTTATCTAAATCCTTACCGATGTCCCGTGTCAGATCAGCGGTGAGATAGTCAAGTGTGACAGGCAAGCCTACATCGAGTTTCGGTACATGCTGAACGCCTATGCGCGCCTTTTTCAACGAACATTCAATTAAATGGCCGCCGTGCCGACGGTCTTCCGTGAGGAAGTGCAGGTGATAACCCGGCGCATTGAGCGATTCCATAAAGCGGGGGGTATAGAATCCGGCAAGGCAGCCCTGAACATCATAGAAATCAAAAACGGGCTGGTTCTTTGTCGCCTCAACGAGCGGCTTATAATTTTCCGACCGTGGAACCGCCCTGGTTCTGACATGGCTGAATGTACCATCAATCCGAATTGCATAAAGCATATTTTCTGAAGGAATGAGTGTGTTAAGGAGGTCATAAAATCCCTTGGAGCTGTGGTTTTCCTCAATGTCATCAAAGGTGTCGGGGTTAAAGAAGGTGACACAGGCAAAGGGCGACCCTTCATCATCTTTCACATCGTAAACATTACCATCAGACCTTATCTGGTAGACAATTCCATCAAGAATAACCATCTCCCCATCAAGGTAATTGAACGTTCCCAGGCCAAAGTCGCCATGTTCCTTTATAAGGGCCATGGTGGTGTTCGCTACATAAAGACCCTCAACGAGCGCATTGATGGGCGCGGAGAGAAACACGGCATTAGCTCTCTGTTCATCGGAAAGGAATCTTCTAAGTGCCTGTTCGGTCAGGACAGCTGCCGAAAACCCCGTACGTTCCGCTGAAATCGTGAGCTGCTTCAGCAGATCGTCCGGTAAAAAAACCTCAAGTTTTGAAAGGGCTGGGTTGTCAATCATAGTTTTCCTGGAACTTTCTCAATTTTTATGTCCAAAAGGGTACTTATTGTATAACTATATAGTCGTGTAGAAATTTGCTTTTCAGCTTGCGATATGAATAACACAAGAAAGGCAAACTATCAATACGAACGTACCGAGTTTTATGGTCAAAAACTCAATAATATCTACCCGTGTGTTGATTGCCAATTATAATGTTGTTACGTATAGCAGTTAATAATTACCAATTCAAAAACTGGATATTCTACGAAAATCAAAAGCTGTTTAGTACAGGAAGGGACAATCGAGGGAGGCGGCGAAGAGATACCCCTGTGAAATGGGGAGATTTCCCTGCTGAATTGCCGCCTGAATCTCATCAGGAAGTTTTAATAGCGATAACGTGCAAAACAAGGTGGGATAAGACTTTTTCGGAGACTTCAATAATTGCTTTCACTGTGAAAGCAATTTCCTCCGATATGTCTTCTGGCCTCCGTTCGTAAGCCACCAACTCGCTCATAAGGCTGTCCACACTGTACCCCTTACTCTGCCTGTGGCCTGGGTTGCGGCACCTGTCTGCGGTGGACACGCACAGGCATAATATGCTTTACTTGGCGAGTTCACGAACGAGAGGGGGAGGCCGGGTACCTGCTTGCGGGTGGGGCTTGGCTACCGGAGGGGGCGACCCCCTTACGGGGACAGGTACAAGCCCCTGTAATAGAACGGTTTTCATTTCAGGGTGTTGAGCCAAGCATCTAATCGCTCGCATCCGAGTTTTAGCATATCCAGGCTGTTTGCATAGGAAAAACGGACATGAGAACCGGCTTTGTAGAATCCGAAGTCATAACCAGGCGTTAAGGCAACCTTTGACTCCATCAATGCCCTCTCTACAAATTCCATGCTGTCTATGCCCCATTTTCCTATACCGGCATAGACATAGAAGGCTCCTTCAGGGTCTATTGGAATGTGAAAACCCATATCCTTGAGCCTCGGAAGCATAAAGTCCCGCCTTTCCTGATAGGTCCTTCTCATCTTTTCCAGGTCATCTTCAACATGGAAGGCCTGCAGGGCTGCATACTGAGATATAGACGGAGCTGATATAAACACGTTCTGGGCAACCTTCTGTACGGACCTCACGAGCTCAGGGGGTACCACCATCCACCCGAGCCTCCACCCTGTCATAGCGTGAGTCTTGGAGAAGCCGTTGATTACTACTATGTCATCCGAGATGGTGAGCGCTGTTTTCGGTCTTTCTTTATAATAAAGTCCGTTATACAGTTCATCAACAATGAGGATTTTACCTTTTGAGGCAATATATTGGTAGAGATTGGCCATTGTTTCTTCCCTGTATATGTTTCCTGTAGGGTTTGAAGGGGTCGAAATGAGAAGGACATGGGGCAGCTTCTTTAAACCTCGAAGGTGATCAATCGTAACCTCGAAGAAGGTTTCTTCGGTGATGGGTATGGGAAGTATTTTTGAACCAACGACAAGTGCAAAGTTTTTATAACAGGGGTAGCCGGGGTCTGAAACTGCCAGCGTTCTCACACTGTCAAGCAGGATTGCTGACAGCAGCAAAAATGCGCCCGATGCCCCGTTTGTAATAATAATCCTCTCGGGGGGCACGTTCACCTTGTCTGTTTTTGCATAATATTCTGATATTGCCTCCCTCAGTTCGGGTATTCCAAGGCTGTGGGTGTAGAATGTCCGGTTTTCCCGGATTGCTCTGATTGCCTCTTCTTTTACGTTGAGAGGGGTTGCAAAATCAGGCTCTCCCACTTCCATGTGGACAACATGTTCGCCCTTCCTCTCAAGTTCTTTTGCCTTTTCAAGGAGTTCCATCACATAAAAGGGGGTGATTTTACCGGCCCGGCTGACAGTGGTAATGGGTTTTCTGATGCTGGATTTTTCGTTTCTATGGTTAGTCATAAAGGCAATTTAGCAAAATATCGTGTGTCATGTCAAAGGGAGAATATACAATATACACTAAGCAGTATGCACTAAGGACTAAGCACCAACACTTCACTTAGCAGAAAGACTTTCGCGCTCTCCTCTTTTCTGTTATTATTAAGGTTATACATGAAAATTGTTGATATCCATACCCACGGCATCGGCGGCTATGATACCGGGGACAGCACTTCAGAAGCTATTCTGAAAATGGCTGAAATCCATGGTATTCATGGTGTCGATGTGATTATTCCTACCATCTATTCCGCACCGGTTCATGTGATGCGGGAAAATATGGCAGCAGTCAAGAAAGCGATGGAACGGCAGGGAGCGGACAACTCAAAACTCAACACTCAAAACTCAACACTGCCTTCCCTTATTTTTGGCGTCCACCTTGAGGGTCCTTTTCTGAACCCATCCCGCTGCGGAGCACTTGATGTCTCATCATTTCTGAGGCCGGATGAAGCCGTGCTGAAAGAGCTCACTGAAGGCTTCGAGGACATGGTAAAAATCATTACCATTGCCCCTGAGTTGGAGGGTTCGTTAAAACTTATAAAACAGGCAAGGGGCATGGGGATCAATGTCGGCATGGGCCATTCCGATGCCACGTTTAATGAGGCAGAAGAGGGATTCAATAGAGGGGCAAAGAGCATAACACACATTTTCAATGCCATGCGCAGTATCCATCACCGCGAACCAGGCATTGCTGGATTTGGTTTGTCCAACCGGGATGTCTTTATAGAACTTATTGCCGATCCGTTCCACCTCCATTCTGAAATGATAAGAATAATATTTGCCATTAAAAATCCTGACAAAATAATCCTCATCTCTGACTCCGTGAAAGACACTCCCGAACCTTCACCCTCCACTCATAACCGGTTTGAGGTCAACACTGTTTTTCCCGATCCTGCAGCCACCCTCCGTGGCGGCGTCATGACTGTCACGGAATCAGCACATCGGCTTATTGATATGGGTTTTGATGAAGAAATTGTAATGCGGTGCATGAGCAAGAACCCGGAATCGTATCTGGAAGTTAGCTATTAGCTATGGAAGAGAAGATATTAGCTTTATGAACAAAGAAAGACCACAGTGCGGGTTGATTCTGGAAAATAGTGAAGGAAAAATCCTGCTTCAATTGCGGGACAATAAGCCTGGCCTCCCTTATCCCGGTTGCTGGGGAACGTTTGGAGGGCAGATAGAAGAAGGCGAGACGTCCGAAGAGGCAATCAGGCGGGAGATTAAAGAAGAATTAAATTATGAACTGCGAAACCCTGAATATTTCAGCAATTTTCCTTTTGATGGCTATGACATCTATATGTTCAGGAAGAGAGATGCCGGTATCACAATCCAGGACCTCACTGTCAGGGAGGGCCAGAAAGGTGAATTCCTCACCCTTGCAGAGGTTATTCAATCCCCTTGTGCATTCAATTGTAAGGAAATAGTCATCGCCTATTTTGAAATGTTTCATGAGAGGTAATGGAATTTACATTTGAATTACCGCCTATATTGCGCTAAGTTAAATACTCATGAGCGACCAGCCAACCAATAACGCAAAATACACCCCCTGGTTTGTATGCATCGTTGCCCTGTTCACAACATGCCTCATCACATCGAATATTACCGCCGTAAAATTAATCAGTATATTCGGGCTGATTGTTCCTGCCGGCATTATAATATTCCCTCTAAGTTATATATTTGGCGATGTGCTGACCGAAGTGTACGGCTACCGCAGGGCCCGCTCCGTCATCTGGCTCGGGTTTTTCTGCAACCTCATGACGGTCATCGCAATTTGGCTTGGGCAGATACTCCCTGCAGCATCATTCTGGGATGGACAACCAGCTTACGAGCGCATATTGGGGTATACTCCCCGCTTGCTGGTGGCTTCATTTGCAGCATATCTTGCAGGCGAATTTGCCAATTCCTTTGTCCTTGCAAAAATGAAAGTGGCAACCAAAGGAAGGTTCTTATGGGCACGCACCATAGGTTCCACTCTGGTGGGACAGGGGCTTGATTCATTCGTCTTTATGCTCATAGCCTTCATCGGGGTAATCCCTCCCAACGCCCTTGCGAATGCAATCATTACACAGTGGCTCGTAAAATCAGCCTATGAGGCAATACTCACACCCCTGACTTACCGGATCGTAACCTTCCTCAAACGTCGTGAAGGGATCGACGTATACGATCACACCACGCGGTTTAACCCTTTCCTCATTATGGAGTAATATTCATGAAAAAGGCTATCGTTCTCTGCAGCGGGGGTATTGACTCCACCACTGCCATGGCTATTGCAAAACAGCAAGGTTATTCAATTTACAGCCTTAGCTTCGATTACGGCCAGAGACATCGTATTGAACTTGAATCGGCCAGCAGAATTGCTGCAATAATGGGGGCAGAGAAACACCTTGTCATGGACATCAATTTAAGGAGAATCGGAGGCTCAGCGCTTACAGACTCTATAAAAGTACCAAAAGGAAGGGTGGCAGAAGAAATCGAAAAAACCATCCCCGTGACCTATGTACCTGCACGCAATACAATTTTTCTCTCCTACGCGCTCGCATGGGCAGAGGTGCTGAATGCGCCGGACCTGTTCATCGGTGTCACTGCGGTCGATTATTCCGGATATCCTGATTGCCGCCCTCAATATATAAGCGCCTTTGAGGCCATGGCAAATCTTTCCATTAAAGCAGCCGTGGAAGGCAAGATAAAAATCACCATCCACACACCGCTCATCAACATGACAAAGTCAGAGATTATCCGCAAGGGTACAGAACTCGGCGTAAACTACAGCCTTACCCATAGCTGCTACGACCCTTCACCGGACGGCAGGGCCTGCGGTTTATGTGATAGCTGTTTTCTGAGAAAAAAGGGGTTCAGAGAAGCAGGTATCCCCGACCCCACCCCGTATACAGACTGCTGAAGGCCTACTGAAAGTTTATACGTCGGACGACATTATATCGCTGAAGGTTTTCCCCATTCTTTCCAGTTCAAACCTGTTTTCTTTTCCCAATCTGACTCGAATTTTTCGGTGAAGAACCCGTGCAATTTTTCAAAAAGCAGTTTCCAGCCGGACTCGAACTCGTAATTGAGCACATCTTCAAGGAACGGGACGATTTCGCCAAGCTTTTCCTTGGGGAGGTATGCCCGTGCACCCATTTCATGTGAGCGTTTCAGGGCTTCAGCGCTTAATGCATGGGCAGTAAGCATGGCAACCTTCATGCCCTTCTTCACAGCAAGTTCCAGGAGGTCAAAACCACGTACCCCCATAATATCGAGTATTACCACATCGTAGTTACTGGATTCCAGCTTCTTTACTGCACTCTCATATGTGGTAGCCTTGTCAAAGGTACACTTTGGACAGGCCTCAATTATCTCTTCTTCTAAGACTGTCAAAACATCAGGTTCATCATCCACTGCTAAAATCTTTTTTCCGTCTAAAATAGACTCCTTCATGACGCTCTCCTCCTTTATATTTTTAAATTTGAAGGGGCGGAATCCGGACTGTAAAACATGTCCCCTTTCCTTCCCCGCTTGTCAGGGTAATCTTGCCATTAATCGTATCAATGAGGGTTTTCACACAGGAAAGACCGAAACCAAGCCCCCTTTCATCGCCTTTTGGTTTGTCTTTCGCACAGAGGAACCGCTTAAAAATATAATCCTGTTTCTCCGGTGGTATACCGGACCCATCATCTTCAACCATTACAACAAGATCTTCATCACCGCTGATGGATATATTGACACGCTGCCTGCGATATTTCAACGCATTTGTAATGAGATTCCGGATGATCTGCTGAAGCTTTTTCTGGTCATGGATAAATGGGGATGCACTGTATTTTCCTTCAATATGTATAAAAACCCCGTTATCCTTAAGAAGTTCAAAAAAATCCTCATAAAGGTCTACTGAAGATAATTTTTCTACCATACCCGGGTCAATGATCTCCATGGCCTCAGAAAGCGAATCCCTGAGGATATATGGAATCGAACACTGTTCCTTCCTGAACAACCCCTCTTCAGAGCGGTAAACCTCTATCATCTCATGGAGAAAGGACTGTGCCTTATTCGCATTCCGTAAAATCATATTGAGGGCCTTCCGCTGACGGTCATTTAATGGACCGTATCTGTCTTCTTTATTTAGAAGGTTGTTAATGCTTGTAGATGCTATCGATAAAGGCCCTGTAAGATCATGTATCAACAGGTCAATCAAAGAATCTCTCTCGTTCATGTTGTTTTCCGTCTCCTGCCTCTGAAAAACTTGACGTATATTCTGCATGTTTTATAACATTTTTTAACGTATCGGGAAAGGACACAATGGCGTTATTAATTCTTTCCGGCAACTCCATGAATATCCTTTATTAACTGTTCGGAGAAGTGGAGCATATTCACACTCATACCGCGGGCAAACTCATCAGGTGAATGTTCTTTAAGGGATTCCTCAAAATGATAACGCTTTTGAAATACTACCCTTTTGGTGAGTTCCTTCTGGCTTCCATCGATAAATGACACATTTGTCTTAAGAACTGCCTTCCGGTTATCCTGTGCCATCATCTCCAAAAATTCCTCGACACCACCCTCAATAATAAACCTTGTACCCTCTATGTCACGATATGAAAAAACCACCGGAAAAACATTCGCCGCCCTCAAATCGCGGATCAGGTAATCAGTCACCATATCGCCGGGGTTTACCCTCCAGCGGTTATAATTGTAAGCAGCAAGTTTATATGGCTGCGCCCTGTATAACATTGCCTGGGAATTGAATGATTGGTACACAGAGAATCGCTCAACTTTTATCGGTTCGCACATGCGGCCAAGGGACTCAACAGTGGGCGGGGTATATTCCAGAGAGTACTGCTCAACGAGATGAGGCGCCTTCGATCGTCCAAAACAACCGGCAGCAATAAATACGATCACGATGATAAAGCTCATTTTTACAAAGTTAACGGTTTTTCCCCTTTTCATCCTATCCCCCATTCTGTTTCCCTGGTTTGTTCAGTCTCTCAGGTTTCTCCCCGTCATTTCCCTGTCGGCGGTTCGCTGAAAATAATATCAGACGGGTCAGCGTTGAGTCTGTTCAACAGGTTTTCAAGGGTCTCCGATGCTCGTCTCAAATTCTCGCTCGTTATTTGAATTTCAGTAGCTACAACCTGGGTCCTCCTTGCCGCATGATCCACGAGACGGTTTGCCTTATCCGCTGTATCTGCAATATTTAAGGCGCTAATCTCCTTATTTACATTCTCAACAACCTTTTTTGCACCGGCAATAACATCCCGTGCATCCTTGAGCATATCCTCAACCACACCTTCCTTTTCCAGCATTGTGTTTATTTTATTCGACATGTTTTCGAGGTTGGCTGCCGCATTTGCTAAACTTGCTACCATGCCCTTCATTTTAGAATCGCCTATAAAGGTTTCGATTGTTTTTGTCGTAGATTTTATCTGATCTGATATGCCCTTAAAATCAATCTGGTTTGCCTTCTCAACTACACTATATATACCTGAAAAAATTTTCTGCATATCTGACGGAATGGACGGTATGACGGGATCGTTTGTGGGAAAATGTATTTTTGGTGTGAGTTTTGCATAAGAAGGTTTCATCTGTTCGAGTCCCACAAAGACAAGGCCGGTTATACCTGCCATTTCAAGTCTTGCCACAATAGTGTTAGACATATCACCCTGTAAATTCATCTTCATCGTTACTTCCACGAGCCTGTTGTCCGGTGCCAGGCCGATCTTTGTAACCCACCCCACATCAACACCCTGATATTTTACCCTTGAATCCACCTGTAACCCCTGAACAGATTCTTCGAAATAGGTAACAAACGTATCGCCTTTTTGAAAATATTTGGAGGCGCCTATCCAGATGACGATACCTACTCCGATTAAGGTGCCTATTACCACGAACAGGCCGACAGTAAACAACGGCTTTTTTCTGGACATTTATATTTCCTTTTTGCGTCTGTTAATGTGTTGCCTTCCTGTTAAAAAAGTTGGTTACCCGGGGATTCTCCGAATGCTCTTTTAATTCCCGGGGATCGCCTTCTGCTATTATACCCTTTTTACTCTTATCGAGCATAATTATTCTATGGGCAACATTAAAAATTGACTCAAGCTCATGGGTCACTATGACCATTGTAGTACCGATGCCTTTGTTGAGGTTTCTTATAAGCATGTCAAGTTCAGCAGATGTTACAGGGTCAAGGCCTGCCGAGGGTTCATCAAAAAAGAGCACCGTAGGATCCAGCGCTATAGCCCTCGCAATGCCTGCCCTCTTCTTCATACCACCGGATAATTCAGAGGGAAGGTGGTTTTCATACCCTGAGAGGCCCACCATGCCGAGCTTAGTTTTTACTATAGGATCGATGATTTTTGAAGGGAGACGGGTAAATTCCATGAGAGGAAGCGCCACATTTTCGTATAATGTCATTGAGCCAAAAAGTGCGCTCGATTGAAAAAGCATCCCCATACCTCTCCTCAGTTTTCCCATCTCGTCATCATCTGCGCTCGTAATATCAATACCGTTAATAGTTACCCTGCCCGAGGCAAGCTCATACAACCCGATCATGTGCTTCAGGAGTGTCGATTTCCCGCACCCGCTCCCGCCGAGAATGATAAAAATTTCGCCCCTGTATACTTCAAAACTCACGTTCTCAAGGACAGTGTCATCCCCAAAACGGGCCGTAAGGTTCTCAACAACGATTATCGGGTCAGTGCTTAACGCACCGGTTTCGGAGTTCGGTTCCCCGATAGAAGCATTCGTGGACATGGTTCGGGGTTCGGAGTTATTCATATATAATTCAACAAGATCGCAAAAATCGAATCAACAACTATAATGAGGAACAGGGCTGCCACTACAGCCGAGGTCGTTGCGTTACCCACATCCTGCGCACCACCCCTTACCATGAACCCCCTCTGACATCCAATCCCTGCGATGAGTATTGCAAGGACTACCGATTTTATCATGCTTGTCACAATGTTAAATATGGTTATCGCCTTTATTGACTGCTGGACGTAGGTGTACACCGTTAAGTCGAGAAAAAAGACACCTATCGCTAATCCGCCGATAATAGCAAAAAGGTCGGCAAATAACGTGAGGAGAGGAACGACCATAATCGCAGCAAAGACTTTTGGTATTGCAAGAAATCTGATAGGATTAAACCCCATTGTAATTAATGCATCCACTTCCTCGTTTACCTTCATGGTGCCAATCTCTGCTGCAAAGGCTGAACCGGAACGGCCTGCCACAAGAATCGCTGCCATGATCGGGCCCAACTCCCTTACCATGGCCAGGCTCAAAAGCGATGGAACATATATATTTGCACCAAATTGTTTAAGCTGCAATGAAGACATGAATGCAAGGATGAGACCCAACAAAAAGGTGATGAGTCCAACGATCGGAAGCCCGTCCACACCCACCTTTTTCATGTAGACGATCACATCGGTCCACCTCACCGAGCGGAGATGGAACAGAGAATATATGATTTCTAAAGTAAGCTCTCCACCAAAGGAAATAACCTCTAAAATGTCATCATAAAAACCGATGCTTGCCTCACCTATCCGCTCAAAAAATCCTATTGTCCTTTTTTCCGGTATGATAGGGTTTGTACTGAGTGCGTCCCGGTCAAGGAGGGTCATTATCCCCTTCACCTTATCGGACATATTCAGGTATGCGAATGGTATGGACTTTCTTTTTGCTTCATTTTCCAACTGGATGAGCAACAGCGCACCTGCGCTATCCAGGTACTCAACGTTTCCAAGATCAGTGGTAAGTTTCGAAGGGTGCTTCTCTTCAAGAAGCGTTTTTATCTCAGGCAGCATCAGGCTTATAGTATCCAGCGACGCACTGCCTGAGATGGAGAGGATAATGTTACCGCCCTTCTCTCCCGAAACCAAAAGGGCATATTGATCATGTGGCATATGTTATTTATATCACAACGATGTATAAATATGAATAGTTTAAAGTGATTCGCTATATGGCATAAAAGCTCATAGTTGTTAGCTATGAGCTTTTATGCCATATTTCTTTATTTTATAGCGCAGCATACGCTCGCTGATGCCGATCGCAGATGCTGCCTTTGTCTGTACACAGTCTGCCTTGATGAGGGCCTCCATTATCATCTTCTTTTCCATGGACTCAACCACATCTTTTATACCCTCTCCAGCAGGGGCTTGATCCGCTGCAGAGAAGAAAGGCAGGTCCTCTTTCGATATATATTCACCCCTGGTGAGCACCACAGCCCTTTCTATAATATTTTCAAGCTGACGCACATTTCCCGGATAATCGTTCTTAATAAGGATGTCTCTTGCCTCATTTGTGAACCCCTTTATTATCTTTCTGTGCCTGTCGTTATAACGCTTCAGGAAGAAATCCATGAAAACCGGTATGTCTTCCCGCCTCTCCTGTAAAGGGGGGATACGGATTGTCACCACATTAAGCCTGTAATAAAGGTCATCCCGGAATGTGCCTTTCTTTACCTCTTCTTCGAGGTTCCTGTTTGTGGCTGTAATGATTCGTACATCTATTCCGATTGGATGCAGTCCTCCCAGCCTTTCCACCTCTCTCGCCTGAATCACCCTGAGCAGCTTCGATTGCAACAGGAGTGGCATATCGCCTATTTCATCAAGGAAAAGCGTCCCCTTGTTCGCCAGCTCAAACTTACCGATCTTTCTCTGGAATGCGCCGGTAAATGCACCTTTTTCATATCCGAAGAGTTCACTCTCGAGGAGGTTGTCCGGGATGGCTGCACAGTTGACCTTCACAAGCGGCTGGTCCTTTCGCTCACTTAGTTCGTGAATGAGGTCTACAACGAGTTCCTTGCCTACACCACTCTCCCCCTCAATAACGCAAGTAGAGTCGGTTTTTGCAATCCGCACGATAAGGCTTACGACTTCATTCATCTTGTCGCTGATATAGATAAAATTTGCCGTTTTAAGCCTGCCCTGAAGCACTTCCTTTAGCACCTTATTCTCATGAACAAGGTGCCTCTTTTCTTCGATTTTTTTGATCCTGAACAGAAGGTCTTCAAGATCAATGGGTTTTGTCAGATATTCTGATGCGCCTGATTTGAGCGCATCTACAGCATTTTCAATACTCCCGTAGGCTGTAATCATTATTATTTCAGCTTCCGGGTTCATCCCTTTGAACTGCTTAAGGAGCGTCAGCCCGTCGGTATCGGGAAGCTTAAAGTCAAGCAGCACAATGTCAATGGGTCGTTCTTTGAATACCAGAAGTGCATCTGCGCCATTTCCGGCCCCGGCCGCACCGAAGCCCTCCTTCCTGAGAAGATCCTCAAGAAGTGACCTCTGTACATCCTCATCTTCGACAATTAAAATGTTGGCATGTTCCATTATTAATACCTCTGCGATTTAGCTCATGGCGGTTAGCGATTAGCTAAATGAAAATGAAAAGTTAAGAATTAAGAATTATAACGGCTTTTAATTCTACATTCTACATTTTTAATTCTTAATTTCTCTACGCTCTACCTTCTGCTTAACCGGTAGGGTTAAGCAGAAGGTCGTCCCCTTCCCTGTCCCGCTCGTTACCTTTATATCGCCGCCATGGTCCCTGATAATCATGTATGAAATGGGCAACCCGAGTCCCATGCCCTTGTCCTTGGTTGTATAATAATACTCAAATATTTTCCCCGTGTCCTCTTCCTTAATACCTTGGCCCGTGTCTTTTATAGAAATTTCGACCATGTCTCCGGCTGTTTTAGTTGACACTTCTATATACCCGCCGTTATGAATGGACTCTATCCCGTTTAAAACTATATTATAAAAGGCCTGCTTCAGTCTCTCTTTTTGAGTCTCCATAAAAATTCCCCGGTCAATATCATTGATTAATTCGACTCCGCTCGTACTCGCCTTCTCCCTGATAATGATCAGTACTTCATCAACTATAGCATAAAGATTCTCATTCAGGAATGGCGCCTGCGACTTCGTTGAAAGGAGAAATTCCTCAACAATTCTGTTAATCCGGGAAAGCTCGTCTCTCATAATATCGATAAACCTGTCATATTCCTGCTTCTTTCCCCCCTCCGGGGTAAATTCTCGCTTGAGCCGCTGTACAGACATACTCACGGCATTCAGCGGGTTCCGAATTTCATGTGCCATGCCCGAAGCAAGTTTACCCAGCGATACAAGCCGTTCCTTCAGGGCCAACTCCTTTTCCATCGTCCTCATCCGCTCAGAATAACGCCTTTCCAGGTAAAATATGATGTAAGTGCTGAGGGCGCCCGATACAACGAGAAACACCAGGATAAAGATAAAGTTAACTGTCGTCCTCCGTAAGATATCCTTTGCGAGGTCTTTTGAAAGGAGAACTTCCACAGAAAACCCGGGGAGAAACCTCGATTCAAGGGGCTTATTGAGGACAAAACGCGACGCAGAAGCTTCCCCTTCAAGTGATGACGCATATTGCACTCCTTTTTCATCATAGATATTTATACCGGCAATATTGAGTCTTTTTTCCTCCCTGTCAAGTATCTCTTTTACGATATGTCTTGTTCTGAGGGTTTCCAGTTCTTTTTCATCCAGCCAGAAAAACACAAAACGTTCCGATACCTTGATACCCATCAAGAGAGATTTATTAGTCCCATTGGGCATTTTCACAAATACTTCTTCTTTTCCGGACATAAGCCTTTTTATATATGAAGGTTGGATTTGCATGGTACCTTTTTTCAGCACCACCGCACCTCCGTGGTCCAATACCACAATATTTGCAACGGGGATTTTCTGGATTGCGTCTATTGATGCGGTCTTAAAAAAGGCATAAAGGTCTTCGATAATTTCTTCATCGTACACCAGAACATTGAGGAAATTCGGGGTGATGATAGAGGGTGATACGTCGAGAAGACTCAGGTATTCGAGATTTACGTCTATTTCTCTTCTGATGTGATTGACGATTATCTCGGCTTCGCTCTTCAGTAATGCTTCTATGTTTTTCTGGATAACCCTGAACTGAACAAATCCGGTTATAGCAATGAGGACAAAAAAAATGACGAATAGCAGGGATGGGAATATATAAGTCTTTTTATCTCCCATACCCTCTCATTCCCAGTGGACGCATCATCCTGCGCCTCTCTGAAGTGCAAAAGTTATTATATTTTTCCCTTTGTTCATTGTTCAGTGTTCTTGATACTTCTCCCCTGTACTGGTTATAGAGGTTTTCCCGCGTTCTTTCAATATCTGAAATCTCGTTCTGGAGCTTTTCAATCCTTTCCGTATTGCCCGGCTGGTTCCTGGAAAGCTCTTTCAATTCCAGCCTTTTTCTGACGGCTTCCTGCTTCGTTGAACGCCAATCATTTATATATTTCTCCTTTATCTCTTTCACCTTCATCTTCTGGGAATCAGTAAGCTGAAGCCCCCTCTCGAAGTCAGCATATGAATCCTGTGCAAAGAGAGGGGGCACAAAAAGGAGGAAGAGGAGAAGGGCAACTATATATCTCATGGATTTACCGGCACCCATACCTTATGTGATGGAACCCATTTCCCGCCAATCCACTGGCCCTGGACATCGACCCATTGACCCGGTGGCTGCTGAACATTTTCCGGTGCAGCATAAGTACGTTGTTGCTGGGCGTTTTGTACGTTCTTCTGTTTCTGGTAATCCATCTCATGTCCCACGATAGCACCGCCAAGAGCACCGCCAGCTGCACCGATGAGGGTTCCTGCTGTGTTGTTTCCAATAACCTGGCCGGCAATTGCGCCAAGCCCGGCGCCCACAGCAGCGCCTTTCGAAGTATCGCTCATACCCTCAATGGAAGCACAGGAGAAGGTAAAAAATCCTACAACAATCATCAAGATAAATACATTATTTTTTTTCATCTTAAATCTCCCCTCAATTAACCTTACAATAAAATCGTTCAAAGTCCGACGTTTTGAATAAAGGCCCTTACTTATTTTATGAACCTTGAACGTTGAACCTTGAACGTTGAACATGTGTAATACCTCAGTTACTGCACACAGGGACCGGCACCTGTACCGGCGCCCGGGCCCATACCTCTGCCCATACCCTTACCCATACCGGGACCATAGCCTGATTCACCGATTTTCTTGATCTGTTCAGGGGTAAGTATCTTTCTCTGGGCAAGCTTAAACTGAACCATCTTGTCCTGCATGGTCTGCTTTAATGCATTCATCTCTTTCTGCTTTGCAAGGATTGCAGCATCACTCGAATTCGGATCGGCATAGAGGTTCTTCAATTCCGCTCTCTTTTTAAACATCTCATACCGGGCCGCTGAAGTATCATTTCTGAATTTTTCCCGTGCCTGCCACATCTTATCCTGCTGCTCCTGGGTAAGATTCAGGTTTGCGTACATGCCTGCGCCATAACCCATTCCCATACCCGGACCACCACAACCAAAGCCTGCGCCTTTCGGCCCGTAAGCAAAAACCGTTGCTGCAAATGCCACAAAGAGCACCACCATAATTCCTGCATACCGTTTTTTCATTTTATCCTCCTGTTAAAAAATTTTATTTACTGCCCTATTATAGAGCAATACCTGTGCCACAATATCATCTGCCTCTAATTAATCGTAATTTACTGTAATTGTTAATAATTTATTGTACAGGGATAAAACGCCTTTGTGTCGTTGAGGCAATGAATGTCGAAGTGGATTGCATTGCTCGACACATATGTCGAAGGTGCTTTTTGTTACCTCTCACCTGGAAAATATGATATATTCTAACTTCTCAAAAAGGTATTATCCGTGAAGAATATCCTCACCATAGCAGGCTTTGACCCCTCGTCCGGGGCAGGCATCACAAAAGACCTTGATGTGTTCTTCTCCCTCGGAATACACGGCATTTCTGTGCCAACCTGCATCGTGAATCAGGGTCCAAAGGGGGTTACAGGTATTTACCCCATTCCGCCTGACCAGTTCTCGTACATGCTCGAAGCAGTAACAAGTGGGGCAAGGATAGATGGCGTAAAAATTGGCGTTATGTGGGACGAGGCACATGTTGAAGTCCTATCGGAATTCATCAAGGCAATAATTGAAAATAATCCCCCCCAATTCCCCCCTTTATACCTGTCCTCGCGAAGCGGGGAAAAGGAGGGCGAGGGGGTATTTATTCCCGTTGTCCTTGATCCCGTCATATCTGCAAAAAACAACACCCGCCTCATCACGGACAGAGGGCTGAAAAAACTCGTCGATTCAATGCTTCCCCTGACAACCGTTATTACCCCCAATATCGACGAAGTACACCTCATCACGGGAACAAAGATCGAATGTCTCAACGACATGAAGGCATGTGCAGAGAAAATCCTGAACATGGGCCCAAAATCCGTTGTCATAAAAGGGGGGCACCTTGAAGGCGAACCTATTGATCTCCTCTATGACGGCAACGAGTTTACGACATGGCAGAAAAAACGGATAGACAGGGAAGTTCACGGCACAGGATGTACATTTTCCTCATTACTCATTTCTTTCCTTGTGCATGGCTATCATCTGAAGGATGCATTCATTATGTCTGAGCAATACATGCAGGATTTGCTGAAAGAAAGTTACAGGATTGCAGATAACGGGTATTTTTATATGTCCTCTGCAATCGCATCATCAGGCTTTAAGCGGAAAATTCCTTAAAACTCATAAAAAAGATGGAGATGATACGATCATGAAAAACCAACTTACGGCAGCACGCGAGGGGAAAATCACCCCGGCAATGGAAAAGGTTGCGCAGGATGAAGGCGTCGACAAAGAACAACTACGGCAATACATTGCCGAGGGAAAAGCGACAATCCTCGCAAATAATAGGCACAAAAATTTCACCCCCAAGGGCGTGGGAAAAGGCTTAAGTGTCAAAGTGAACGCCAACCTCGGGACATCCTCCGAGCGGATCGATATCGATGCAGAGCTCGAAAAGCTCGATATGGCCACAAAGGCCGGCGCTGATACGGTCATGGACCTGAGCACCGGCGGCAACCTCGACGAAATCCGTAAAATCATCATGGACAAAGCAAGCATACCCATCGGCACCGTACCTATCTATCAGGCAGCCGTAGAAGCAGTGAAAAAGAGAAAGTCCATTACCAAACTTGATCCTGACGAGTTCTTTGATGTGATAGAGAAACACGGGATGGATGGTGTTGACTTCATTACCGTCCACTGCGGTGTCACAAAGAGGTCCATTGAGAGGCTGAAAAAACAGGGGAGGATTACCGGCATCGTAAGCAGGGGTGGTGCGTTCCTCACTGAGTGGATCATCGTGAACAACAAGGAAAACCCCCTCTATGAACAGTATGACAGGCTCATCAGGATTGCAAAAAAATATGACATGACCCTGAGCCTTGGCGATGGCCTGAGACCAGGGTGTATTGCCGATGCTACAGACAGGGGGCAGATCGAAGAGCTTATCATCCTCGGTGAACTCTGCGCTGAAGCACTAAAAAACGGTGTGCAGGTCATGATCGAAGGCCCCGGACACGTGCCCATCAACCAGATTGAAACGAACATAATTCTCCAGAAAAAGCTCTGCAACGATGCCCCTTTTTACGTGCTGGGCCCCATTGTCACCGATATAGCGCCGGGCTATGACCATATCACCTCTGCCATCGGAGGCGCACTCGCGGCCTTCTATGGTGCGGATTTCCTATGTTATGTAACCCCGTCTGAACACCTGGGACTTCCCACACCGAAGGATGTGCGTGATGGCGTCATGGTCACAAGGATCGCAGCCCATGCGGCAGACCTCGCACGTGGCAATGAAAAGGCGTTCCAGCGTGACAAGGCCATGTCCGTATACCGGAAGGCCCTGGATTGGGAGGGGCAGATCAAATGTGCGATCGATCCGGAAAAGATAACGGACTTCAGGAAGGGGCGCAACCTACATGATGACGTGTGCAGCATGTGCGGCGAATTCTGCGCAATGAAGATTGTGAAGGATTATTTTAAGAAATAGCGGTTAGTGCCTACTGCTTAGCGCTTAGCGAATCCATGTTGCCAATCCAAATATACACAGTCTCTGACCTTACCGCCGGCATAAAACGCGTTATCAACTCCCAATTCCGCGATATACTCGTGGAAGGTGAGATTTCCAACCTGAAACTCTACCCTTCCGGGCATCTCTATTTTACCCTCAAAGATGACAATGCCATGATCAAGGCTGTGGTCTTCAACTTTTACAATAAATATCCAACAGAAATGGTACAGGACGGTATAGCGGTCATTTGCAAGGGACGGGTTGATGTCTATGAGAAGCGGGGTGAATACAGGCTTCTTGTTGATATGATAGAGGTAAGGGGGCTGGGGCTTTTCCAGTTGAAATTTCAGATGCTGAAGGAGAAGCTGTATAAGGAAGGATTATTTGCTGCAGAGAAAAAGAAACCGCTTCCGATACTCCCGCAGAGGATCGGCATCGTCACATCTCCGGCAGGCGCCGCAATCAGGGATATGCTGAAGATTATCTTCGGGAAATACGGAAATATGGCAGTTGAAATTTATCCGGTGAAGGTACAGGGCGATGATGCCTGTTATGAGATTGCAGAGGGGATTGAATACTTCAATAAAACCGGAGAAGTTGATGTAATTATTGTGGGAAGAGGAGGAGGCTCTCTTGAAGACCTTGCCCCGTTTAATGAGGAGATGGTGGCAAGGGCAATCTATGCTTCTCATATCCCGGTCGTCTCCGGCGTGGGCCACGAGATAGACTTTACGATAGCCGATTTTGTGTCTGATGTGCGGGCGCCAACGCCTACTGCTGCTGCAGATATGGCTGTGCAAAGCAAAAATGAGCTTTCAGAGGCTCTCCTTAACACAAAAAATGCCCTGGAACAAGGCATCAGAAAGAAGATTGAAAAATCGAAGTTTATGCTTTATGAGAATACGATGGAACTAAGGGAAAAGAAAGACATCTTCACATCTTACAGGATGTATCTGGATGAACTCCTCAATAACCTCCTTCACGGTTTTTCGAACTATTTCAGGGATCAGAAGACCCGTCTTGATGCTATGGCCCAACGGCTTACCGACCTCAACCCCAAAAGCATCCTTAAAAGGGGATACAGCATCACCATGAAGAAAGACACCCGCGAAGTCGTCATTGATTCCAATCAGGTTGCCGGCGGCGAGGAATTGTCAATCACCCTCCATAAAGGCACAATCAATGTAATTGCAGGCGGTGAATAATCCGGCTGTCAGCAATCAGCTAATCCGGTTCCGGTATCCAGCATCTCGCTATCAGCCATGCGCTGCTTTTATGGCTTCTCTCAGCGCCTTATACACCATCTCAATCTCCTCCACTTTCATATTCGTATAAAAAGGAAGGGCCAGGATTGATTCCCCCGCAGCTTCAGACTCAGGAAAGTCTCCGGGCTTAAAACCAAACTGCTCCCGATAGAAAGGCTGGAGATGGATGGGGCTGAAATATGGCCTTGCCGGGATGCCGCGCTCAGCCAGAAGAATAATTATCTTATCCCTGCTGATCCCGGGGGCTAAACGCACCACATAGACAAACCAACTCATACGTGTCGTTGTGGGGGCAATCTTTAAAGGACTGACGCTTTCAAGGCGGGACAGGATTCTGTTGTATTCCTGTGCCACGTTGTCCCGTTTGCGTAACAATTCGTCGAGACGCCTTATCTGAACAACACCGACGGCAGCATTCAATTCAGACATGCGGTAGTTGTATCCAAGACGGCTATGGTTCAACCACCCGTCAAACTTGTCCCTCCCCTGATTTCTCAGGCTTCGGAAAAGGTTCGCCCAGTCTTCGTCGTTGGTCACTAATACAGCGCCTTCGCCGCTCGTCATCTGTTTATTGGGATAAAAGGCATACGTGCCGGCCCTGCCTATTACCCCTACCCTGCGGCCTTTATATTCTGCCCCGATTGCCTCGCATGCATCCTCGATCACGATAAGATTATGTCTTTCAGCAATCTCCATAATCGGGTCAATGTCTGCCGGTTGGCCGAAAACATGCACCACGATGATTGCCCGTGTCCGTTCCGTAATCGCTGTCTCTATCCTGCCGGCATCCATATTCAATGTCACTGGATCAATATCCACGAATACCGGTTTAGCCCGCTCAAAAAGTATACAGTTTGCCGATGCTATAAAACTGAACGGCGACGTAATGACCTCATCGCCTGGTTTAATATGTGCTGCCACCATACAGAGATGGAGCGCTGAAGTGCCATTTATAACCGCTATCGCATGGCCGGCCCTTGCCTCTCCGGCAGCTAACCCCTCGAATGTTACTGTTTGGGAACCAATACTCAGGTTACGGGATTGCATGACCCGTAAGACCGCCTGAATCTCCTCAGATGTAATATCCGGCATTGCCATTGGCACCTTCAAGGATGATGATGGCACTGCCCCCTGCTCATCCGCCTGATCTATGAGGCTGCTGAAAGAAGACACCATGGAAAAAGGAATCGGAATACCCTGACAGAAAGATTTAATGTTTTCAACTGTCTGGGTTGGTGCGCTGGGCATAGCAACAATCACTTCATCAATGCGTTTCTCTTTCACTATTTCAACTAACCTGATCAAAGGGCCGGATACCGTCAGGCCCTGTATTTTCATACCTATTTTTTTGGGATCATCATCAAGAAAAGCCACGGGCTGCAATCCCAACTGCGGATTAGTCAGCAATTCCCGTGAGATATTGACTCCTGTATGACCGGCGCCGGCAATCAACACCCGCCGGTTAGGGCTTATTCCCGTCATTTTCCAATCAATGTCGCCAGGGTAACGTTCCATCATTTTCAGGATCACCCGAAAACCGCCCAGTAAAAACAGGCTCATTATACCTTCAAGAATGAGCAGTGAACGCGGGAAAACCCCTCGCATCCAAAACGGGTTAAGAATAAACAGTGAAATTACAGAGAGAATGATTGAGCCGATCAAGACCGACACAGTCAGAGACATAAAGTCTTTCGTATAGGCATAGCGCCATATACGCCTGTATATGCCTGAAAAATAGAAAACTGTCGGGCGAAGTATCATGGCAAAGACGATAAATGGCCAGATTATCCGTAAATAATAGCTGAATAATAGTTTGTCGGGATAGACTGCCTCCAGCCTGAGCATCATGGCAAAAATGATGGCAACGGATGTCAGCAGTGCATCAGCAATAATCATGTACCAGTAGCGTTTCATGGTTTGTGTATTGTAACAGTTTTAACGAGAAAGTAAAAGATTCAATACGCAGTTTAAATCACAGTTTGTATTTATCTCATGCTTTGTATAAGAATTTCGCACTTTTAACAATATTCCCGGTATCAACTATAGGGATGTCGAAAAGGGAAAAATCGATGGTGCGGTATTCGTCATGAGGCGTAGCGATGAGCAGGAGGTTATAATCATCTGAGATTTCTACCGATTTTCTACCGGCAAACCGGGGAAATTCACGAGTGTGTCTGATAACGGGTAGATACGGGTCATTGTAGCTGTCGGAACTATTGTAATGAATAGAGCTATTATTATGTAGAAAAAGGAAAGGTAATTTGCAGTAATTTATGAATATTTATAGATATTTTTTGCATTTGTAGTTAATTACCCGGTTACTATAAATTAGAATAGTTCTGAACTGTAGCTTCCGCCGGAGTGACAGTGCTTTGGTAAGCAATCAGCTAAGGAAATTGGGTTTTCCCAAGCTGATTGCTTTATTTTTAAAGAATACTTGCTTTCAGTGACATACAGATGTGTGTGTGGTGGTAGTGCTGCTGCTGCCGGAAGAAGCGCCTACGACTGCAAGCCCTGCTGCAACTACCGCTGCACCAAGTGCGATTGTTCCTACACCAACACCTGCACCTACTGCTGCACCTGCGCTAGCGCCTGCGGCACCCGCGCCTGCTGCACCTGTGGGCATTACAGCGCCGACCTCACCCATGATACCCTGTATTACCGCTGGTGCAAAGGCCGCCGGTAGTGTCGGTGCAAGACCTGCCACTACCGTTGTGAACTGTCCGGCTACAACAGTCACGACCTGTGTCGGCAGCGCCGGATTAAAAACAGTAATAGCATTCTGAAGGGCATAGAATGTTGTCCCAGGGTTCTCTGAGATAACGGTCAACCACTCGGTTCCCCTTGCTCCTGCAACGGCAGTAGGGGTGTGGACTTCAAATTTGGAATCCGGATCAAGAAATTTTTCAACTTTGGCATGCATAGCACCGGCTTTTAACGAAACAATACTGCTCCTCTTGTTTTTATCAAGCAAATACTCCGTAACTTCAAGGTTTGACTTCTGGCCGACACTGAGCAGGGTATCGTCGGTTAACAACAGCTTTGCCCTTGCTTTATCGGCTGTTGCTACAACGTCCTTTGTCTGGACAGCATCGCCAACCTTTGGTGTGGCGGTTACCTTTGCTCTCAACAGGGAAACATCGCCACGAATTTCATTAAATTTTCCTACAACATCGGCAAGGAGCGGGGCAGGAAATAAAATCTGCAGGGCTAACAAAACAACAAAAAAACTGTAAAACACCTTTTTCGAATTCATAATACGCCTCCCTTACTGTTTATTAAAACTAAAATGTTGATTCTTTGAAAAAATATTACATTGGGGTATTAATTCTGTCAAGAGAAAACACAACTGAAACCTAAATTTCTCTTGAAAAATAGGGCTCGCGTGTGATATTCATCACATGCGAGCGGGGGAATCAATCTGTTATAATTGAATTCAAAAATACGTCATTGTAGCTCGTCACAATATGCTTAATTCATTTATTATTTTAAGATGTTACGATACATCCAACGGCGGTAGCTTGTTTATAATAAGGTAAAAGGCGAAGCGGAGATGCTGGATACTTGATGCTGGATGGCCCTGAACCGTGAACTGTGAACAGCTTTTTATTCCATGAGCCATGAGCTATCTTTGAGGTCAATAAGGAAAATGGAAATTACTACAATACAAGTTTTTATTGACTTCCCTGTATTTAACAATATAAAATCAATATGTTCAATGTTTGAACGAGCCGCAAAATCCTGTTTTACAACATTCTGCAAACATTGTAGACGGCGGTAGCCTATCATGGTGAAGTTGTGAAAGAATCACAGTTCAAGGCATTACTCGAAATATCAACAGAAAATGAAATGACCCAGCGTGTGCTTTCAAGCAGGCTCGGCTTGAGCCTCGGCAGCGTAAATTATATTATTAAGGCATTAATCCAGAAGGGATATGTCAAGGCAAAAAGGTTCAAAAATTCCAGCAACAAGATTGGTTACATGTACATCCTCACCCCTGAAGGCATGAAAGAGAAGATAAACCAGACAGAGACATTCATGCAACGAAAGAGGGAAGAATATGAAAGGCTTAAGGCAGAAATGGATACGCTCAATGGTTTTGTTGATCCCCATGATTAGCGAGCGTCTTTACAATTTGGTGGAGGTTGAACGACAGGGGTTCCGTGACCGTATAACAGAGATTCTAAATAAGCGCCACGAGATTCTCTTCGCCTATTTATATGGTTCTTTTATTGAAGAACCCGACCTGCCATTTCACGACATAGATATTGGTGTCTACGTATCGGGTCTGCCAGAGGCGAAATCGGTGCCTTATATGCTTGACCTGGCTCAGATGATAAGTGAAACACTGGGTATGCCCGTCGATGCACGTGTCCTCAATTTTACCCCTGTAAGCTATTTGTACCACGTGATCCAAGGCGACCTTCTTGTTGATAGGGACGACGACTTCCGCTCCACTTTTGTAGAACGAGTCATCGCAAAGTACCTCGATATTAAACCAAGGATCTACTCTGCCATGAAAGAGGTGTTTGCTACATGATTCTTAACCGTGAACTTATTATGAGTAAATGCCGGGAGATTGAGGAATGCATAGAACGGTTGGAGCGCGTCACAGAAAAGTCAAAAGACGATTTTCTAAAAGAACAGGACCTGAAAGATATTGCCTCATACAGGCTAATGATTGCTATCGAAGCCGCTCTGGCTCTGTGCTATCATGTTGCAGCAAAACAACTCAGAAAGGTACCGACAGAATACGCTGAGTGCTTTGTCGTTCTGGCGGACGCTGGCATAATCACCCCAGACCTGTCCGGTCGATTGCAGAAAATGGCCCGTTTTCGTAACTTGCTTGTACACATGTACTGGAAATTAGATTATACAATTCTTTACGACATAATCGAGAATAATCTTGGCGATTTACGTGAATTTATGCGCGCGATCGCGTCCTTAGAGATAGAAAGTCATAATAGAACATTGAACAAATCAAAGGAGTTAACTTGAAAGCTCTCATTACCGGCATAACTGGCCAGGACGGTTCTTACCTTGCTGAGTTCTTGCTCTCCAAGGGCTATGAAGTGCACGGTCTCATCCGTCGCGCAAGCACGTTTAATACCGGCAGGATAGACCATATCTATCTTGACCCGCATGTAACAGGGACTAAACTATTTTTGCATTATGGCGATCTTTCCGATTCTGGTCAGCTTATAAATCTGATTTATAATATACAGCCCGATGAGGTGTATCATGTCGGCGCACAGAGTCATGTTAAGGTGAGTTTTGACATGCCGGAATACACGGGAGATATAACAGGAATCGGCACAACAAGGCTTCTTGAGGCCATTCGAAGAAGTGGAATAAAAACAAAATTCTATCAGGCTTCATCTTCAGAACTTTTTGGCGCTTCGCCTCCTCCGCAGAACGAAAAGACGTTATTCTATCCCCGCAGCCCCTATGCGGCAGCAAAAATATATGCCTACTGGATGACAGTTAATTATAGAGAGGGTTACAACATTTTTGCCTGTAACGGCATTCTCTTCAATCACGAATCGCCCCGCCGCGGCGAGACATTTGTCACACGTAAAATTACCAGGGCCCTTGCTAATGTTCTCGCAGGCAACCAGAAGAAACTTTACCTCGGCAACCTCAATGCCAAGCGTGACTGGGGATTTGCCCCTGAATATGTAGAAATGATGTGGCTTATGCTCCAGCAGGACAAACCTGATGACTACGTAGTAGGCACTGGCGAAAGCCACTCGATCCGTGAATTTGTCGAATCAGCCTTTGTTTATGCAGGAATCGAGCTCGAATGGCAGGGCACCGGCACCAACGAAAAAGGCATCATAAAGTCCGTAAGTCGTGATTCGTTAATCGTGAACAGTATTAATGCCGCCGAATCACAAATCACCAATCACGAACTACGACCAGGCTCCGTCCTGGTGGAGATTGACCCTCGCTACTTCCGCCCTACTGAGGTTGACTTCCTCCTTGCAGACATTACTAAAGCCAAAAAACAAATTGGCTGGCAACCTCGCATCACATTCTCCGAACTCGTTAAAATTATGGTCGATTACGATCTGAAACTCGTCGGCATTACCCCTCCCGGCGACGGCATTAGTATCTGCGGTGAAAAATGTTTCAACTACACGACTCACTCATTTGCAACCAACGAACATATTCGAGAACGTTAGCGAAATATATGATAACGTTTCTTTGGTTTCTATGGTTGCATATCTAACCAGAGAAACTAATATGAATTTGAACGACATGCGAATAACGGTAACTGGAGCAAAGGGGTTTTTAGGAACTTACCTTATCGACAAACTCCAAGACCACGGCTATCAGTACATTTCCATCGCTGACCTGCCTGAGTACAACCTCGTGAACCTTGCCGACATTCAACGTATGTACACCGACCAGAAACCCGATATCGTCATCCACCTTGCTGCAAAAGTGGGTGGTATAGGATTTAATCAGGAAAACCCCGCCTCTCTTTTTTATGAAAATGCCATGATGGGCATTCAGTTGATACACGAAGGTTACTTGAGGGGAATTAAAAAATTTGTAGCCCTTGGCACTATCTGCGCCTACCCGAAATTCGCTCCCGTTCCCTTCAAAGAAGATGATATATGGAACGGCTACCCTGAAGAAACAAACGCCCCATATGGATTGGCAAAAAAGATGATGCTTGTCCAGTCCCAGGCATATCGTCAGCAATACGGTTTTAATTCAATATTTCTTTTGCCTGTGAATTTATATGGCCCAGGGGACAACTTCAGTTTTAAATCCTCTCACGTTATCCCGGCGCTCATCCGCAAATTCTATCTTGCCAACCTCCTTTCTGCAGGTGATTTTGCTTCCATCATTAAGGACTTCCTCCGCAATAACGACAATGAAGCTGTAATTGGTGGTTCGAGATTAGAAATTAACAAAAACTCTCCTGTTGACAACGTTTTAGCGGTTCTCAAGCATTACGGCATTTATTTTTCAGATGATCTTAACCTTGAACGTTCCGTTAAAGATGTTGATGTTAACGTTGAACATAGAACGTTGAATGTTGAACATTCTGTTGTTGTCGAGATCTGGGGCACCGGCAAAGCCACCCGTGAGTTTTTTTACGTCGAAGACGCTGCTGAGGCAATAACTCTTGCTACTGAGCAATACAACAAAAGCGAACCAGTCAATATTGGCGCTGGTTTTGAAATCTCCATCAAAGATCTTGTCTCTCTACTTGTTGAGCTAACCGGGTTTAACGGGTCTGTTGTGTGGAACACCTCCAAACCAGACGGCCAGCCCCGCCGCATGTTGAATACCACTCGTGCTAAGAGTGAATTCGGTTTTAAAGCAGCAATTAGCTTCAAGGAAGGGTTGAAAAAGACGATTGATTGGTATACTTCAACCAAATAGACCAAATAAAAGAAAAGGTTTTCTTCTCTCGCCCGTTCACTGAGGTATGATGCTTTCATCTCCTTTTTCTCGTTTTCTCTATGCCCTTCGCCCATGTTTTTCATCGCCTATCACCTATGAGCTATGAGCTATCACTTATGAATTCATCTTCCACACATACACAAGAATCGGTGCTCATCATTGAGCCCGGCCGCACGGAGAAAAACTACTGGGCCGACCTATGGCGATATCGTGAACTATTTCTGATTCTGGCCTGGCGGGATATCTCCGTACGCTACAAGCAGACCATCATCGGGATTCTCTGGGCAATCATCAGGCCTTTTCTTACTATGGTCGTCTTCACCATCATTTTTGGCCGCATTGCCAAACTCCCCAGCGACGGAAGCGCCCCATATGCCCTTTTGGTCTTTGCCGCCATGCTCCCTTGGTCTCTTTTTTCAAACGCCCTGAGTGAATCGTCCAACAGTCTGATCAGCAACGCCAATCTAATCGGCAAGGTTTACTTCCCCAGATTGATCATTCCCGCGGCGACCCTGGTAACCGCTTTCATCGATTTCCTCATCAGTTTCATTATCCTGATCGGAATGATGGTCTATTATCAATTCGCACCCGGCTGGCACATGCTGTTGCTGCCGTTCTTCATCATCCTGGCCTTGCTGGCCAGCCTGGGACCCGGTCTCTGGATTACCGCGCTCAATGTGAAATACCGTGATTTCCGCTATATCATCCCGTTTGTGGTGCAGTTCGGTCTTTATGTTTCTCCGGTAGGATTCAGCAGCAAAATTGTTCCGGAACAATGGCGACTGCTATACAACCTCAATCCCATGGTGGGGGTCATCGACGGTTTCCGTTGGTGTATCCTGGGCGGCAACAGCCCGATTTATGTTCCTGGCTTCCTGCTCAGCCTTGCCATCATCGCCTTTTTTCTCTGGTTAGGCATATCCCGTTTCCGCAAGACGGAAAAAACATTTGCAGATCTGATATAGGCAAGAGATAAGGGGATAAATGAAAAGACCGCATTTCCGTTTTGAAGACCTCGAGATTTGGCAACTGGGCAAAGAGCTTTCAGTGCGTTTTCATAAAGTGGCTGACAACCTCGAGCAACGAAAACTCTACCGCTATGCTGAACAGATTCGTGCTGCAGGCCTTTCCGTTCCCAATAACATTGCTGAAGGCAGTGGAAGTTTACATCCAAAAGAGTTTCAGCAATTTCTCAACATAGCCAGACGATCAATTTTCGAAAATGCATCCATGCTGCTTGTCTTCGAAGCCATGGAACTGCTGGCGAGCGAACATGTCGATGAGCTTTTATGGAAGTGTGACGAATTAAGCCGCAAAATCACCAACTATATCCGGAGCAGACAACCATGACTCTTACCGCTTCCCCCTTACCCCTATGAGCGATATCGTCATCAAATCCGAAAACCTTGGCAAAAAATACATCATCGGCCACCAGGAAGAAAGAAGCTATACTGCTCTCCGCGACGTGCTGATGCAGAATGCCCGGACCCTCTGGAACAAGACCAAAGACCTGGCAAAGGGGAACGCTATCATCCAGGGCGATACGTTGGAAGAAATGTGGGCGCTCAAGGACGTGAGTTTTGAGATCCGTAGCGGAGAGCCCGTGGGCATCATCGGCCGCAATGGTGCCGGGAAGTCTACGCTGCTTAAAGTCCTGTCCCGCATTACCGAGCCGTCAGCCGGGCGGGTAACCATCAAGGGCCGCGTGGCCAGCCTGCTGGAGGTGGGCACCGGCTTCCATCCGGAACTGACCGGGCGGGAGAACATCTACCTGAATGGCGCCATTCTCGGGATGTCCCGCAAGGAAATCAAACGCAAGTTTGATGAGATCGTATCTTTTGCTGAAGTTGAGAAATACCTGGACACACCGGTCAAACGCTACTCCAGTGGTATGTATGTCCGCCTAGCCTTTGCCGTAGCCGCCCACTTGGAGCCAGAAATTTTGTTAGTGGATGAAGTACTGGCAGTAGGAGATGTACAGTTTCAGAAGAAATGTCTGGGGAAGATGGGAGATGTAGCAAGAGAAGGGCGAACGGTGTTGTTTGTAAGTCATAATATGGCGGCGATGCGCAATCTTTGTCAAAGGGTAATCCTGCTTGATTCTGGTAAGGTGGCCATGGATTCTGATGCAAGTGACGTCGTTTCATGTTACCTTGATGAAAAGACAGTCGAGGGGGCGATTATTTCATCAGATGCATTAGAGAAAAGAATGGAAGGTTACATTCGCAGAAAAAACCCAATTATTCGTTTAAGAGAGGTCGCATTAATCGACAGGTCCGGTTTAGCGCGACAAACATTTTATTCAGATGAGGGTATCCTGGTATCTATGGTATTTGAATGTTTCAAGCAGGTTCAGAATTTACACATTGCAATATATATTGTTAATGATGACGGTTCTTCGATATTAGGCACATTAAATTTGGATGACACTGGTATAGTCGAAAATTGCTATAATCTCAATTCAGGCGTTTACAGGGCAATATGTACGTTCCCGGCAAATACTTTTGGCGAGAAGAGGTTTTTTTTAGATGTGCACCTTCAATATATAAAAACCGAACATTTAATTTTTCAAAAAATCCTTGGTTTTGATGTCAAATTTAAAGGATACAACAACATAACAGATGGGTGCGACCCTTACGTCCATTTTAGACCGAGGCTTAAATGGGACATTTCACCTTTGAATAATGAATGGGAGTCTAAACATGTTTGACAATAAAACAATTCTTATTACTGGTGGCACGGGTTCTTTTGGTAAAAAGGCAACCGAAATCATATTGGCGAGCTATAAGCCCAAACGCCTGATCATCTTCAGCCGCGATGAACTCAAACAATTTGAGATGGCACAGGATTACCATGATTCAAAATATAACAGCATTCGTTATTTTATTGGCGACGTTCGTGATAAAGAACGGTTGTACCGGGCCTTTCACGATGTCGATTATGTGATTCACGCAGCTGCTCTCAAACAAGTTCCTGCCGCTGAATACAATCCCTTTGAGGCCATTAAGACCAATATTATTGGCGCTCAAAATGTCATCAATGTGGCCATTGACCAGGGTGTCAAGAAAGTCATTGCACTGAGTACGGATAAAGCGGCCAATCCGATCAATCTCTACGGCGCCACAAAGCTGTGTTCTGACAAGCTGTTCATTGCCGGCAATTCCTATGTGGGCCGTGATACTACAACCTTCAGCGTAGTCAGATACGGCAACGTTGCGGGTAGCCGGGGCAGCGTAATCCCCTTTTTCCTGAAATGTCGGGATACTGGCGTTCTGCCTATCACGGACCCACGAATGACCCGCTTCTGGATTACCCTGGAACACGGGGTCGATTTCGTTTTGAACTGCCTTGAAACAATGGTTGGCGGGGAACTTTTCGTACCCAAGCTGCCCAGTATGAATATCATGGATTTGGCAAAAGTAATCGCCCCGGAATGCAAAACGGAAATTATAGGAATACGACCCGGCGAGAAACTCCACGAAATCATGATCCCGAAGGACGACGCAAGAAGAACTCTGGAATATGACGATCGTTATATAATGCAACCCGATTTTAATTTCTGGGACAGACGTTTTAAAAATAATGGTGGACAGCCAGTTTCGGATGATTTTGAGTATAATTCCGGCGATAATCCTTGGATGTTGACAGCAGACGAAATGGGGGAGATTGTTAAAAACCTATAACTATGAGACTGATTGTGATTGGTGGAGATTGCCGGGAACTGATGGAAGGGTGATGGGTGGAGATAAAAAGCTTTGAAGATCTGGAAGTTTGGAATAAAGCGAAAGATCTGGTTTTAAAGATTTACAAGATGACAGTGAACTTTCCCAAAGAAGAAACTTACAGCATAACATCACAAATGAAAAGGGCAGCATTGTCTGTACCGGCAAATATTGCCGAGGGATTCGGGCGATATCATTATCTTAATAAAGCCAAATTTTATCTCAATTCATGAGGTCCATTATTTGGGTTGAAAAACTTTGTACTGATTTCTATTGATTTAAAATTCATAGATGTTGATAATGCAAACAACTTGATAAACGAGCATAGGCAGGCTTGGGGTAAAGCTGAATAATCTTGTTAATGCAACAAGAGGTAGAGCCACCAAATAATCTCTATCAATCTCAATAATTACTTAAGTTATTACTCTAATCTCCATTAATCTCTTAAAACTATGATTCCCTACGGTCGCCAATCCATAGATAATGATGACATTGCAGCAGTCAATGAGGTCCTCCGCTCCGACTGGCTGACGACCGGTCCCAAAGTGACAGAGTTCGAAGAAAATTTTGCCCGATACACAGGCGCTAAGTTTGCCGTTGCTGTAAGTAGCGGAACGGCTGCACTGCACGCCGCTATGTATGCCCTCGGCATTGGCCGAGGTGATGAAGTGATTGTTCCCCCTATGACCTTTGCTGCCACGGCAAATTGCATTGTCTATCAGGGTGGAACACCGGTTTTTGCAGATGTAAATGCCGATACTTTATTAATAGACCCTGAACAAGTTGAAAAGAAAATTACTTCAAAGACAAAGGCAATTATTGCTGTAGATTATGCAGGACAGCCTTGCGATTACGATGTCTTGTGGAAAATAGCAGATAAACACAGATTGGCGCTTGTTGCCGATGCCTGTCATTCCCTTGGTGGACGCTACAAAGACAGACCAGTTGGTTCGCTTGCCCTCCTCAATGCCTTCAGTTTCCATCCCGTAAAACACATTACTACTGGTGAAGGAGGTATGATCACAACAGACGATTCAAACCTTGCCGAACGGATGCGAATTTTTCGTAATCACGGCATCACCACAGATCATCAACAACGGGAAAAACAAGGCTCTTGGTTTTATGAAATGGTTGACCTCGGATATAATTACCGCATCACTGATTTCCAGTGTGCATTGGGAATAAGCCAGCTAAAGAAATTACCCTTATGGCTTGAGCGACGTCGAACAATTGCCCATTATTATGATGAAATTTTTCACAACCTCACCTTCATAAAACCTTTATCTGTTAAAAATGATGTTTCTCATGCTTACCACCTATATGTGATTCGACTTGACCTAAATAGTGCGCACATGGATCGAGGCATGGTTTTTCATTCTTTGCGGGAATCAGGTATTGGCGTAAATGTCCACTATATCCCGGTTCATTTACACCCATTTTATAAAGAAAATTTTGGCACCAAATTAGGTCTATGTCCTGTAGCAGAAAATGTATATGAACAAATATTATCATTGCCCATGTATTCCGATATGCATGATGAACAAATTAAAAATATTATCAATACCATTAAAAAAATAGCAGATATGAAAAATTTAGGACAGTGAGGTTATATATGGAAATTAAAAAGTGTCTTGAAATGCAAGAGCGGGCCAGGCAAAGAATCCCTGGCATGACACAGCTTTTGTCAAAACGTCCAGACATGTTTGCACTGGGAGTTTGGCCCGGGTATTTCAGTAAAGCTAAGGGAGTGGAGGTGTGGGATTTAGACGGGAATAATTACATCGACATGAGTATTTCCGGTATTGGAGCCAATGTGCTGGGATATGCCGATCCGGATGTAGATGCAGCTGTCCTTGATGCTATCAAAAATGGCAATAGCTGTTCTCTGAATTGTCCCGAGGAAGTGGAATTGGCTGATCTCTTATGTGAGTTACATCCATGGGCTGAGAAAGTGCGATTGGCCCGTACAGGCGGAGAATCTATGGCCATCGCCGTGCGCATTGCCAGAGCTTACACAGGTCGGGATAAGATAGCGTTCTGTGGTTATCATGGATGGCATGACTGGTATCTTGCGGCAAATCTTGGGACAGAAAACGCCCTTGGAGAACACCTTCTGCCAGGACTCAATCCATTAGGTGTTCCGAAAGGTCTTCAAGGCACGGCTCTTCCATTCAGATATAATCATATTGAGGAATTAGAAGAAATTGTCAAAAAAAACAAAAATGAAATTGCCGCTATTATTATGGAGCCGATTCGTAGTGAACAACCCATTCCCGGTTTTTTTGAAAAAATAAGATCAATAGCAGATGATATACGCGCTGTTTTTATTGTTGACGAAATTTCCGCAGGATTTAGGATGAATTCTGGTGGAGCTCACTTAATGTTGGGAATTTCGCCAGATATTGCAGTATTTTCAAAAGCGTTAGGGAATGGTTACCCTATTGCTGCAATTATCGGGAAGGGAGAAATAATGGATGCAGCACAGAGCACTTTTATTAGTAGCACTTATTGGACAGAGAGAATAGGGCCCACTGCTGCAATTGCAACAATAAAAAAACACAAGAAGTTTGATGTTGGTAAGCACCTTGTGGACGTTGGCAAACGCATCCAAAATGGATGGCAAACTTTTGCAGAAAAACACCATTTAGAGATAGAAATTGGTGGAATACCTCCTCTGGGCCATTTTACATTCAAAGGGCACAAAACCTTATCTATGAAAGCGCTTTTTGTTCAATTAATGCTCGATAGGAGCTTTCTCGCTTCTAATTTATTCTATGCGATGTATGCGCATAAGACAGAGCACATCGAAAAATATCTATTAGCTCTTGATGCGGTATTCTCTGAAATTGCAGAAGCGCAACAATCGAACAATATCGAGACAAAGATGAGAGGAAACCCAGCAATCTCCGGGTTCAAAAGAATCAATTAACCGTATGCTTGTTCTTGGAACTGCCCAACTTGGTTATCCGTATGGCATTGCAAATAAAACTGGCACGCCTGACGAATCTATTTGTATTGAAGTCATTGCTGAAGCATGGAGGCAAGGGATCGAAGAGTTTGACACGGCGCAAGCATACGGGGGCAGCGAGGAAATGTTAGGAAAGGCTTTTGTAAAGCTCGGGATTACAAATAAAGCTAAGGTTATAACGAAATTTGACCCCACTATAGACCAATTGAACTTACCGGCATTAACGGAAGCCCTTGATAGCTCATTGCTAAAATTATGTGTACCAAAATTGTATGGCATATTATTGCATGGAGACTCACTATTGTCTTTATGGAACCAGGGCCTTTCGGCAGGTTTGCTTGAACTTGTATCATCGGGGAGGGTAAATAAAATAGGAATGAGTGTTTATCAACCACATATTGCGCTTGAAGCACTTAATACCAAGGGTATTGATATAATACAAATTCCGTCAAATGTATTAGATCAACGATTTGAAAAGGCTACGGTTTTTGAATTAGCTAAACGTATGGGGAAACAGATATATATACGCAGCGTATTTTTACAGGGACTACTTTTAATGAGAATTGAAGATATCCCTCGTAATTTGTCATTTGCAATACCGACTCTTAAAAAAATTGAAGCGGTCGCAAAGGCTATAGGTTTATCAAAGCATGAAATAGCACTTTCATATATAAAATTTACATACCCAACAGCAAAGGTAGTTTTCGGAGCAGAGTCATCTTCACAGGTTAAAGAGAATTGTTCTATTTGGCAAAAAACATTACAAAATAATTGGGTGCCAAGGATTCGCAACATTTTTGTTGATGTTGATGAGAGAATTTTAAATCCATCATTATGGGTAAGGGCATAAAATACCTATGATAGCTGCAATTGTTCAAGCAAGAATGGCCTCATCCAGACTCCCGGGCAAAGTCTTGAAAGAGGTCATGGGAAAACCTCTTCTCGCTTATTTAATCGAAAGGTTAAGTTTTTCCAAACTATTAGATAAAATTATTTTGGCAACCACAACAAACAAAGAAGACGATGATATTATCAGTTTTGCCGTAAAAGAAAAGATCCTTTTTTATCGTGGTTCAGAAAATGATGTATTAGATCGATATTATAAAGCTGCTAAGGAATTCCAGATTGGGCATATTGTGCGGATTACTTCTGACTGCCCACTTATTGATCCGTATTTGTGTGATAAAATGATAAGCGTATGCTTAAATGCAAAAACCGATTATGTTTATACGGGGCCGACGTTTGCAGAAGGTCTTGACTGCGAAGTATTATCTTTTAAGGCACTTGAGAAAGCATGGAAAGAATCTATATTAAAGTCAGAGCGAGAACATGTTACGTTTTATATATACAATCATCCAGAATTGTTTAATCATATTGTTTTGCACAATGAGACTGATGACAGCAAATATCGATTTACCGTTGATGAACCAGAAGATTATGCAGTTGTGAAGAAAATAATTGAAAAACTATACCGCAAAGGTTTGAAACCTTTTCCCGCCTCAGAAATAAAAGATTTTCTTGACAAAAACCCCGATATTTTTAGTTTGAATGCACGCATTCTACGGAACGAAGGCTTGCTTAAGTCAAAAAGCGAAGATTAAGATCCATGCACTTATAAATAGTTGAAACACGCGGGTAGTTGTGCAAAGATTGCCAATTGAGGGCGAACTTATGAATATTAACAATGAGTTTAGATCAGAAAGAATCTACCTTAGAGAACTAAGACACAGTGATGTTACTGAGCGCTATCTCTCTTGGTTTCGTGATGCTGATGTGATACGTTTTCTGGAGGTACGGGATTTGAAGTATAAAGAAGTTATAGAACATATGGATTATGGAAGAAAGACAGGCACATATTTCATGTATGCCATATGCGTTAATGAGAATAATTTGCATATTGGAAACCTAAAAATTGGCCCCATATCGGGAAGGCATGGCCTTTCCGATATGGTAATTGTCATAGGAGACAAAACTTATTGGGGCAAGGGTCTATCCACTGAATCAATAAAACTTGGTGTAAAGATTGCTTTCGATGTTTATAAAATACGAAAACTTTCTGCAAGTATGTATTCTGATAATATAGGATCAATCAAATCATACATCAAAGCAGGGTGGTTTGAGGAAGCAAGGCTAAAAGCACACGGCATCATAGATGAAAAACTTGTTGATGGGGTATACGTCGCTTGTTTTAATCCAAAACAGCATGATAAATGATAAACTCGAAAATCATTTTATGTCTTTGTGATGGCGGTTACGATATTGGGTTTGGCCACGCCAGCAGGGTTCTCTCTATCGCCGAAGCCTTTGCGGAAAGTGGCTGGCATCCACAATTTACAGGACGACTCCATGACGGGTCAGACAACATGGTTCGGGCAGCAGGGTTCAAAACATCTATCCGGGCGATGATTACTGGCACTGAAGATCCGGAGGATACGATTCGTATTTGCCGGAGTTCGGTTGCCGCTGCCCAAGTGGTGGATTCTTACTCATTGCGGCCAGGATATCTCCGGAAACTTGGTCGTGCAGCTCCAATTTTACTAATAGACGATTACGGTGACCTGGATGAGTATCCCTGTGCGACTATACTTAATCCTGGGTTTAATCAAGGGGACCGGGAGTATCCGTTTGAAGTTCCTGTGCTGACCGGTCCTGGCTTCATTCCGCTACGACGGGCTTTCCGCCGTTTGCGGGCAAAAATGCGGGTTCAAGCCGAAAAAGTCCGACGCGTATTGGTGTTTCTTGGCGGAGGCGATCAGAAGCAGATGACAAAGCGTGTGGTACGAGCCCTGAAGACTCTCGACGTATCGTTGACGTTACGGGTGGTGGTGGGTCAGGCTTATCCAGAACTTGCCGCATTGGTGAAAGAGGTTTCAGCTTTTGCCCCGGACTCTCGAGTGCTGGTGCAATTGCCTGACCTTGCCGAAGAAATGGCGGCGGCGGATCTCTGCATTGTGGCTGGCGGATCGACTAAATACGAAGCCGCTTATCTTGGTGTTCCTTGCCTGGCAATTCCAATAAACGAAAGTCAGAGGCCTGAGACGGAGCTGTTTGATGATCTTGGCCTGGCCATTAATTGCGGATTGGCTGATGAACTCTCTGATGAAGCACTGGCAAGAACGGTTAACAGTATGCTTAAGGATGCCGGGCACCTGGCGGCAATGTCGAGGCGGGGGCTAACCACATTTCCGAATGACCCGACAAGGCCTATCATAGAGGCATTTGTCAAACAATTATAAGAAATTCGGCTAAAGACTGTTTATAATTCGAGGCCAGAGTTCAGAGTTAGGAGAATGGAAAATGACTTGTGAAGGCAAAAAGTTACTCTTTCTTGGTGGGGCCCTTTATCAGGTGCCAGCCTTAAGGCGAGCGAAAGAGTTGGGCTGTTACGTTATACTTGCAGACAGGGATACCGAAGTGCCTGGCCGCGCCTATGCTGATGAGTTCCTTGCGATCTCCACCGCTGACCAGGAGAGGATACTCCAAGCCGCTCTCCAGCATAAGATTGATGGAATTATGACCTATGCGTCAGATTCTTCTGTGGCTACTGTGGCTTTCGTTGCGCAAGAGCTGGGTTTGCCGGGTAACCCTCCTGTGGCAGCGGAAACCATCCGACGCAAGGACCTGTTTCGCGAATTTCAGCGCGAGCACAGCTTGCCTCACCCGCGATTTGCTCGAGCCTCTTCGTTAGCTGCTGCAGTTGATGCGATGAATGACCTGACTTTTCCACTGGTGTTAAAGCCGGTTGATTCTGCGGGCACAAGAGGCCACAGTGTCATTTACGGGCGCAATGAAGTGGCCCATGCATTCGAGAAGGCCAAAAATGGCTCTCAAATGGGTATTGTAATCATCGAAGAACTAATTAACTCTGACATGATAGAACTGGACGGGGATATCTGGTTCAAGAACAGGCAACTGGCGTTCCGGCATTACGGTCATAACCATTTCGTAAAGAACCGGATTTCCAATGTTCCGAACGGAGAAATTTTTCCCGGATTCTTTGACTTGGAAGTCGAGGCACAGCTCGATAGGCAATTTGAAACAATAATTCACGAATTGAAGCTGCGCGATGGCTGTATTAATTTCGACGCGCTTGTAGCCAAAGGTACTGTTTATATTGTTGATGTGGGATTACGCAATGGTGGTAACTATGTACCTGAAGTGATACAGCTGTCCACCGGTTTTGATCTGACAGCTGCGGCAATCCACAGCGCGCTGGGATTGGAGTATAACGCCCCATGGCTTAAATGCCCGACCCCAGCCCCAGTGGCTTCGTACCTGGTAGGCAGCCGGTTTCATGGCCGATTCATGGGAATGGATTTTGATCCAGAGCTAAAACCATTTATAGTCGAAGTACGGCCATTCATAGAGGTCGGCGATGAACTTCAGCCTTACACGCGCTCGGACCTGGCAGCAGGCATCGTCTTTCTTAGATTTCCTGGCATGGATATATTGCGCCAGTGTATGGATCGGATTGAAGATTTAATCAAACTGCATATTGCACCTATCCGACTGGATGCAGCGCAGAAAGCACCGACCGGCCAGCATAGTGAATTCAAGAATTTCCATGAACTGATATCACCCTTCCTTCGTCAAAAGATGGCGGAAGCCGAAAAGAGGCAGGATCATACTGTTCTGCGTGTTTTAACTCGTGAGTACGTGGAAAGTGCACTTGAACGCAAGCTAATGGCACAGGAAGGGCTTAGGCACTATGACGCCGAGGTGACGGTGGAATGGGAAGGGGTGGAGATTAATGGCATCGAACGGCTCTATCGACGGGTCATACTCTTTGAGCTTGTGCAACACTGTGCTGCGCACTGCCGCTATTGTTTGCGCCGAAACTACGACCCGTGGAACCACTCGCGGGAAGACATCATGCGGGCAGCGCGTTACATCGGCATGGCGCCTGGCCACGAAGAAATCCGAGAAGTGCTTGTGACCGGGGGGGACCCTGGGATCGTACCCGAGAAAGTTGACATGTTCCTAAGCGCCTTAGCAGAATCGGCCAAGCAAATTGCGGTCGTTCGCCTGGCCACAAGAATGCCCATTCACCAGCCGGACCTGGTTAACGAACGTCTGCTCAAAGTTTTGGAAAAAAAGCGACCTTTCCGAATTGAAATAGCCACACAGATCAACCATGCCTCCGAAATTTTCCCGGAAGTGGAGGCGGCCTACCGGCGGCTGCTGGAGGTGGTGCCTTGTGTTTACAACCAAGCCGTCTTGCTCAAAGGCGTTAACGACACTGCGGAAGAACTGATTGACTTGTGCGATCGCGTGCGAGAGCTTGGGATTGAAAGCCACTATCTATTCCATTGTGTACCCATCGGCGGGATCAGTTCATGGCGTACGTCACTAGCACAGGCCTTAGAACTGGCCCGGAAGGTCTCTCAGTCGGGTAAGATATCCGGGCGCGCCAAACCTAAGTTTGTGCTCATGACCAGTATAGGAAAAATAACTCTGTATGAAGGCGTAGTACTCGATCATAAAGATGGACGCTGTCTATTTCACTCGGAGTACCTATACGAGGAGCGAAAGCGATGGAATCCCGCATGGGAATTGCCAGAGAATGCTTTCATTGATCAGAACGGCTTTCTCTGCATCTGGTACACGGACACAGAGGAATGAAATTTCTGGACAATATAGAGCAGAAGATCAACAACCATCAGAACCTTGATTAGGAGTGTCGATATGGATTCATACGTTTCTATTGGTGGATACTCGATCGGCAAGGGGCATTCGGCCTATTTGGTAGCCGAGATGTCGGCCAACCACAATCAGAGCTTCGACCAAGCAATACGCATTTTGCACGCCGCGAAAGACGCAGGGGCGAATGCTGTTAAGCTGCAGACCTATACACCCGATACCATCACGCTTAATTGTGAAAATGCGGAATTTAAAATCGAAGGGACGATCTGGGCTGGTAAGAATCTTTATCAACTCTACGGTGAGGCCTATACTCCATGGGACTGGCAGCCAAAATTGAAGAAAATTGCCAACGATCTCAGCATGGATCTCTTTTCGACGCCCTTCGACGAAACCGCCGTTGACTTCCTCGAAAAGATGGACGTTCCGGCATACAAAATAGCGTCTTTTGAATTGGTGGACACGGGGCTTCTCCGAAAAGTCGCTCGCACCGGTAAGCCCGTTATCATGTCCACTGGCATGGCGACGCTGGCCGAAATCGATGAGGCGGTGGTGACATTGCGCGAGGCAGGATGTGAGCAGTTGATTTTGCTCAAATGCACAAGTGCCTATCCGGCCAACCCGGCGGAGATGAACCTGCGCACAATCCCCCATATGGCTGAGGCGTTTGGCGCGCCCATCGGCCTTTCCGACCATACCTTGGGCATCGCCGTTCCGATTGCCGCCGTCACCCTCGGTGCCTGCATCATCGAAAAACATTTCACATTGTCCCGCGCCATACCAGGCCCCGATAGTGCCTTTTCACTGGAACCCCATGAATTCAAGGCAATGGTCGAAGCCATCCGCACTGCCGAAAAAGCACTTGGCAACGTTAGCTATGAAGTTACCGAAGACGAAGCCACCAGCCGCATCTTCCGTCGCTCCCTTTTTATCGTTAGGGATATGATAGCTGGCGATCTATTTACTCAAGAGAATGTGCGTTCCATAAGGCCTGGGAATGGTTTACACACTAAACACTTACAGAATGTGTTGGGGCGTAAATCGAATCGGGATATAAAATGTGGTACGCCACTAAATTGGGAGCAAATTAGCTGAAAAAATGCAAAAAGACATGAATCACGGAGAATGCCATGTACCTCGGAAAGGCTGAAAAAATCATTGCAACCATTGAGGCAAGAATGACCTCTTCTCGACTTCCAGGGAAAGTATTGCTTCCTCTCGCGGCTTCCCCAGCTTTGCAGCGTATAGTCGAAAGGATACGGCGCAGCCGCTATGTGGACGATGTCGTGGTGGCGACAACAGTAAATGTTGAAGACGGACCGATTGAGGACCTCTGTGTGAAAATAGGATGTCGATACCACCGAGGAAGCGAAGAGGACGTTTTACAGAGGGTGCTTGATGCCGCCCATGAGTCTAAAGCTGATCTTATAGTCGAAATTACAGGTGATTGTCCACTCATAGATCACAGACATATCGATCATCTAATTGAGCTTTATTACGCCGGTGATCATGATTATGTTTCTAATGCTATTGAGCGGTCCTTCCCGGATGGGTTCGATGTACAAGTTTTTCCGACCAGAGTCCTTGAAGTAGTCGATAAACTTACAGATAACCCGATAGACCGCGTACATGTGAGTTACTATATCTATACACATCCCGAGAGGTTCAAATTGGTCAATTGGAGAGCAGAAGGGGAGATGCTCTGGCCCGGCTTAGGTTTAATCCTTGATGAACAGGATGACTATGAGTTGCTAAAAATAATTTATGAAAAGTTAATGTCGATAAATGAGGATTTTTCTGCAGAGGATGTGGTGTCTTTATTGCGTAAGAACCCAAAATATCTTGAGATCAATGCCCATGTACGGCGCAAGACTGCAAGTGAAGGATAGATGGACAGCTACCGGGCTGCGATAATTGGTTGTGGGATGATCGGCGCATTTTTTGATGTACCCGCATCAGATTCTGTTCTCACACACGCGAAGGCATACACAACCCATCCCCGTACACATTTATGCGCGGTGATGGACATCGACGAGGAAAAGGCTGCATCAGCGGGTGACATTTGGGATTGCGCATACTACTCTGAAATCGATGATTTGTTTCATCATGAGAAGCCGGACATTGTCAGCGTCTGTACCCCCACAGAAAATCACTACAACTGTCTACGGGACCTTGTGAGGTTTAGACCCCGTGCAGTCATTGCAGAAAAGCCCCTAACAGATAAAACAAACCTTTCACAGGAGATTGTAAGGCTATATGCCAGTGAAGGGATTCCACTCTTTGTTAACTATACTCGACGCTACGATCCTGTGTTGCAGAGGGTCAGAGCTGATATATTAAGTAAAAAATTTGGAACCGTCTTGTACGCTATGATCATCTACACCAAAGGTATATTGCACAACGGTTCTCACGCAGTGGACCTCTGCCATTTTCTTTTTGGGGAGTTGCATGAATCGCACCCCGTATGGGGGCGCTACGTCTATTCATCGGAGGACCCCACTATTAGTGCATTTCTTTCTTTTGAACGTTGCGCGAATGTTTTTTTCATTGCGGCTGATGAACGATATTATTCTATTTTCGATTTTGAAATCGCCGGCGAAAATAGAAAGATCCGCTTTGAAAATTCTGGATTAGAATATCGAGAAGATGTTGTTAGAGACGACCCTATGTTCAGCGGATACCGCGACTTGAAAAGGACCAGATATAGGCGCACAGGATTACATAAAGCCATGCTCGGCCTTGTGGACAATGTTGTCCGATATCTCGAAGGAGATGACCAAATTCTATGTAGCGGTGCCGATGCATACTTAACACAAATCGTGTGTGAGAATTTAATCAAGACATACCGTGGGGCCCATGCTTGAGTCATTGAAAAAAATAGCTCCGTTGCTAACTCCTTACGGAAAGGTTTTCTTATACAGTGTCGATCCTGGCGCTTACGCGATAATGCGACCTATCTATGAATTATTATTAAGTACAGGGGGGGAAACGCAGTGGATCGTTGACGGATGGTGCCGTAACGCTATTGAATGTGAGTATCCCTTCACGGTGCTGTCTTCATTCAAGGAAGACTTCTGTCAAATTAATTTAGATGGCTGTTGTATGTTATTAGGTTCACAGACTAACTTTGAGGCAACCCATAATACCCTTCGTTTCTGCAAAGAGAAGGGTATTGCTACCATTTTCCTTTTTGATCATTGGGGGAACTACCTCTCGCATTTTCATAGTCCAATAGATAATAGTTTATACCTGCCAGATAAAATTTGCGTTCCTGATGAGATTGGACGTCAGACTTTGTGTGCAGAGCTCCTTCCCTTATTGGAAAACGAACGATACGCTAATAATATCCAAGTGGTCGGCCATCCGGCTATTGAGAATAGTGTGAATGCTATTTGTTCAATGACTACAAGTGAAATTGAAATAATCAAGAGAAGATTAATTCCTGTAGACAAACGGATCGTCCTTTTTCTTCTTGAACCAATAGAGGATGGCCTTGGATATAATAGCGATGGCACCCCTTTCTTAGGCTATAACGAATATTCTGTACTAAGATACATTCTTTCCTTGCCCGATTTCGATGATGTTCAAATGATTATCAAGCCGCACCCAAGGCAAGATATTGAAAAGATAAAAATGTTTCTTCTACCTTACGCACATCGAGATATACTTTTGGTGGAGAATGAGAAATTAGAAAATCTGATTGCCATAGCGGACGAGGTTCTGGGAATGACGACGATTGCTTTGATAATTGCTTTAAAAGCCGGTAAAAAAATTAGAAGTGTCCAGGTAGGGAGAAATGAAAGAGGGAAGAATCTGCACAACCCCTACTTTGAGGAGAACATCGTGTTATGAACAGGGAGGATGAATATGAAATTAGCAATTAACGGAGGATTGCCGGTTAGAACTAAACCCTTTCCAGCTCACCGGTATATAGGTGAGGAAGAAAAGGAGGCGGTGAACCGTGTCCTCGATTCAGGCATTCTCTCTCGTTTCCTGGGGTGCTGGCACGACGACTTTTACGGTGGCCCGGAGGTCCAAGTTCTGGAAAAGGAGTGGGCGCAATACTTTAATGTGAAGCATGCCATCGCAGTGAATTCTTGCACCTCAGGGTTATACTGCGCTGTTGGGGCAACGGGAATCGAGCCGGGTGAAGAAGTCATAGTTTCTCCTTTTACAATGAGCGCATCGGCTGTAGCGCCGCTCATTTATAACGCCATTCCCGTTTTTGCCGATGTGGAGCCGGACTATTTCTGCCTGGACCCGAATGAGGTGGAAAAAAAGATCACACCACGGACACGGGCTATCATCGTTGTAGATATTTTTGGCCTTCCTTATGATGCTGAAGCCATTAACACCATTGCCAAGAAACACGGACTCCTGGTTATTGAAGACACAGCACAAGCTCCCGGCGCCCTCTATAAAGGGAAGTACGCGGGAACACTGGGTGATATGGGTGTTTACTCCCTGAACTACCACAAACATATCCACTGTGGGGAAGGAGGAATTGTAGTAACAGACGATGACGCACTGGCAGATCGCGTCCGTCTGATCCGTAACCATGCAGAGGCAGTTGTGGAGCAAAAGGGTGTAACAGACATCCGAAACATGATTGGCTTTAACTACAGGATGACTGAGATCGAGGCATCAATTACACGCTGTCAACTCAAGAAACTGGATAGCCTGATCCGGATACGGCAGGAAAATTGTGCCTATCTTTCGGAAAAACTCGCAGAGATACCTGCACTTGAGCCTGCCCGTGTACGTCGGGATTGCACGCATGTGTATTATGCCTATCCGGTGAAATACAGGGAAGATGTGGCGGCTGTGCCGCGCGAGATATTTATTGAAGCAGTGGTGGCGGAGCTTTCGCCGACAGAATTGCGGGAAGGGGAAGGCGTCCTTATCGGTTGCGGTTATGTGAAACCCCTCTATCTCCAACCACTATATCAGAAGAAGATAGCCTATGGTTCAAAGGGCTGCCCCTTTGGACCGCCATGGTATAATCATGATACAAATTACGGTAGAGGCCTCTGCCCGGTAACAGAGCTACTCCATGAGAAGGAACTCTTCACACACGAACTGATGCGGCCAGGGATGACACGGGAGGACTTGGACGATGTAGTGAAGGCCTTCTGCAAAGTATGGGAATATCGGAATACGCTTAACTTCTAAAATAAAAACACAGCATATCATGGCAGAATCACCCATTATTAAAACGCCCCGGCTTCGTATCATACCTTTTTCCAAAGAATATCTGACGCCCCGTTATACAGGATGGCTAAACGATCCGGAGGTCATGCGCTACAGCGAACAGCGCCATAAAAGCCATACACTGGAGTCGTGCAGGCAATATTGGCAGTCATTCGCAGATACACCCCATTATTTTTGGGCCGTTACTGCGATTGATCCAAATATCGGGCATATCGGCAACATCAACGCCTATGTGGATGAAAAAAATTCGCTGGCGGACATAGGAATTATGATCGGTGAAAAAACTGCGTGGCGTAAGGGTTACGGTCTGGAAGCTTGGCAAGCCGTATGCAGCTACCTGCTGGATGATGTCGGAATAAGAAAGGTGACGGCGGGGACCATGGCGGCGAACAAAAGCATGTTGCGAATCATGGAGAAATCAGGAATGGTTGCTGATGGCCGCCGTATTCGCCACTATATTTTTAATGCTGCGGAAGTGGACGTCATCCATGCCGCATTATTTAAAACAAGTTTTAAAAAGGTATAGTGCAATTATTTGAACAATCTCTAATATATGCAAATATATGCAAAAAAATATTTTATTTGGCGAATAATGTTCTCCCTGCCACTCGATTAGATAAATTTAAGGATGTATATGAAAACACTTTTTAAAAAAATGATACCCGAATCAAAACATGATTTGATAAGACATATTATTAACGAAACAAAGCAAATACACATCGATGAGCAAACCAAAAAATTTATTAGGCACAATCAAGAAATATGGAAAGATTTCTCAGTAAGCAAACCCGAAGCAGAAGTTTTATTTGAACTGACTGCAATGCAGCCCAATATCATTTCTTACGGCTATTTAGCAAATATTTTAGCCAAGAAGCATAATGCTGAGATAATGGCTTATTCGTTTGGGGAAAATATTAGGATATCACGCCTGCATGGTAAAATTTATAAATCTTTTAATGCCAAAACTTTTTCATATTTTCTTACCCAAAACCAATTGCTTGAACTTGAGAAATTGTTTAACGAAGTCTATTCAAGTCTGAAGACGAAAAAAGATGTGTTTAATCTGAGCGTTTCAGGTGTATGGTTTGGGGATTTGCTTTACGATTCTCATTTGAGGACTCATAATGTTCCTACGGTAGTTATAAATGACTATAGATTTAAAGAATCATTAAAAAAGGCATTGTATCAATACATCTTCTGGCGAGATTATTTTGATAAACACAATGTAAAGGCCATTAATGTCACTCATTGCGCTTATCTGATCGCAATTCCTATGCGAATCGCTATTCAGCGAAGTATCCCTGCTTATCAGTGTAATTTTCATGGCTGTTACTATATGACAAAGGAAAGACTTTGGGCCTATAACGATTACTGTTATTATCCCCGGCAATTCCGTAAGTTGCCTGAGGATAAACAGAAGAACGGATTGAAAACTGCCAGAAAGCAAATTGGGTACCGCTTTGCAGGAAAAGTCGGGGTGGATATGGCTTATTCTGCAAAATCGGCTTATACGAATATAAGAAGAGGTAAGGTATTGTCGGAAAATAATAAGATTAAAGTATTGATTGCCGCTCATTGCTTCTTTGATAGTCCCAACGGGCTTGGAGTAAATCTTTTCACCGATTTTTATGAGTGGCTGACATTTCTTGGGTATATTTCAGAAAAAACAGATTACGACTGGTATATAAAAACTCATCCAGACTATTTACCCGGAAATAATGCAATTATTAATGAATTCATCAATAAATATCCCAAGTTTGCTCTAATTCATGCTGAAACATCGCACCATCAAATTATTGATGAAGGAATTGATTTTGCGCTTACTGTCTACGGAACAATTGGATTTGAATATGCTGCCTTGGGGGTGCCGGTTATAAATGCCTCTTTGCGTAACCCACATGTTGCTTACAACTTCAATATTCATCCTAAAACCATTGATGAATATGAAAATATATTGATGAATTTAGCCGATCAAAAATTGGATATTAATATGGATGAAGTGTATGAATATTACTACATGCATAATATAGAAAAAAATACGGGAAATTGGTTGTGTGGTGATTACATGCGCCTTCTCGAAGAGATTGGTGGGTATAAGGCGCATTTCACCTCGCTTGCTTATGAAAAATTTCTCGCTGAATTTTCTCAGGAAAGGCATAACCGTAACCTTGAGTTATTAAAAAACTTTATCGATTCGAAAGACTACTGTATGCAAAGCGAGCATTATAAGGACCATTAACGGTAGTGATGCTGCTCTTGTTCGTGAAGGCAGAAGGCGCAGTATCTATCAGAAGGGTGAATATAAGACACAAGTTCCAAGACACAATAAAGTTGTTAATGAATTGGTAAGAAAAATTTGTAAAGATCTCAACATACCGTTTGTGAAGTAATGTTATGAAGTATAGAGCTGTCGCAAAAAAAACCGGAGATAAAACATGAATCATGACATGCAGGTAGTCATCCTCTGCGGCGGTATGGGAACACGCCTTCGCGAGGAAACGGAATATCGTCCCAAACCGATGGTCAATATCGGTGCACACCCCATCCTCTGGCATATCATGAAGTATTATTCGCAATTCTGGTGCAAAGACTTTGTCCTCGCCTTGGGATATAAAGGCGACATGATAAAGAATTATTTTTGCCATTATGAACTTATGAATAATGACGTCACGATTGAGTTGGGTCAGCCTGAAAAAACTTGCATTCACTATGCCCATGACGAAGCCGGCTGGAAAATTACTCTGGCGGATACAGGCGAAAGGGCACTCAAAGGCGCTCGTTTAAAAAAGGTGGAAAGATATATCACCGGCGATACGTTCATGATGACTTACGGTGACGGCATAGCCGATGTGGATATCGGCAAACTGCTGGCCTTCCATAAATCCCACGGGAAAATGGCGACCGTCACAGGGATCAATCCTGCCGCCCGTTTCGGTGAACTAAAAATAGACGGCAACCGCGTAGAAACCTTCAGCGAGAAGCCTCAGGATGGAGAAGGTCTCATCAACGGTGGCTTTTTCGTATTTAATCGTAAGATATTAGATTATCTGACCACGGATGATTCCTGCGATCTTGAGATCGGCCCCTTGGAGCAAATCGCTAAAGAGGGGCAACTGATGGTCTACAAACACCGGGGATTCTGGGCCTGCATGGATACCCTGCGGGACATGGAATATCTCAACAAAATATGGAATGACGGCAAGGCGCCGTGGAAGATGTGGAAATAAATTTGTTATATTTTTCGGAGAGGTGATTGTATGAAGATATTGATAACGGGCAATATGGGCTACATTGGGCCGCGTGTTGTGAAACATTTTCGGAACTCTTACCCCGGCATTTATATAATAGGTTATGATATTGGGTATTTTGCTAATCAGCTAACGTGTACCAACTTTTTCCCTGAGTGTAATGTCGATATTCAATACTTTGCCGATGTAAGGGGGGGTACGGAAGGGATATTAGAAAATATTGATGCAATTGTTTATTTGGCGGCGATATCAAACGATCCGATGGGCAATAAATTTGAAAAACCCACAATGGAAATCAATTTCCTTTCAGCAGTGGATCTGGCCAAGAAAGCAAAACTTTACGGTGTCAAAGCTTTTGTATATGCTTCGAGTTGCAGCACATATGGTTTTGCGGATGATGCTCCGAGAACTGAAGAATCTACAGTTAATCCTTTGACGGCCTATGCAAGATCTAAGGTACATGCTGAAATTGGATTAAGTAGACTGGCTGATAAATCCTTTAAGATTACATGTTTAAGATTTGCAACTGCCTGCGGGATGAGCGAACGTCTTAGGTTGGACCTTGTACTGAACGACTTTGTTGCATCGGCTATTACTTCGAAAAAAATAGTCATATTAAGCGATGGGACTCCTTGGCGTCCGCTGATTCACGTCAAGGACATGGCGAGGGCTATAGACTGGGCGATAAACAGGACTATAGAAACCGGTGGGGAGAACCTTGTAGTCAACATTGGTTCCAACGAATGGAATTATCAGGTTAAAGATTTAGCCAACGCTGTCGCAAAAATAATGCCTGAGGTTGATGTAGAGATAAACAAAGATGCTCAACCGGATAAACGCTCATACAAAGTAAATTTTGATTTATTCAAAAGGCTTGCGCCGAATTATCAGCCAATTTATGATTTACCGATGGCAATTATGGAACTAAAGAATGGCCTTGAAGAAATTAGGTTCAAAGAAAAAGATTTTAGAAATTCCAATTTCATGAGGTTGAAGGTTCTTGATTCTTTGCTCGACAGTGGATTTCTTGACGAGAAACTCAGGTGGACTTTAGGAAAATAGCACATCATTAAGTATGAAGTTCTAAACCAATAAAAGGAGCTTTGATGAATTGTAGATTTTGTAACTCCGAATTAAAATATGTTTTTATTTCATTGTGTACATCGCCTTTAGCTAATTCTTACCTTACTAAAAAACAGTTGCAAAAAATGGAGCCATATTACCCTTTAGATGTGTATGTTTGTGATAAATGTTTTCTTGTTCAATTGGAGGAATTCGAGCATCCAAGTGATATCTTTAGCGATTATGCATATTTCTCTTCGTTTTCTGATTCATGGTTGCAGCATGCCAAAAACTATGTAGACAAAGTAACGAAGTTATTTAATATTGACAGAAAATCCTTTGTGTTAGAGATTGCGAGTAATGATGGATATCTTCTTCAATATTTTAAAGAATATAGCATTCCTATGATGGGTATTGAGCCCGCATCAAACATAGCGAAGGTTGCAATTGAAAAAGGCATACCAACCGATATTGCGTTTTTTGATACTGGCTATGCTGAAAAAATGAAAAAAAATAACAAATTGGCCGATTTGATCATTGGCAATAATGTCCTTGCTCATAACCCAAACCTCAATGATTTTGTTGAGGGATTAAAGATTGCCCTTAAACCGTATGGTGTAATAACTATGGAATTTCCTCATCTTATGAAACTAGTAGAAGAAGTACAATTTGATACTATTTATCATGAACATTTTTCATATTTTTCATTTATATCAGTTGAGAAGATTTTTACAGCGCATGGGTTGACACTCTTTGATGTCGAAGAACTACCCACACATGGGGGGTCTTTAAGAATATATGGGAAGCATTCTGAAGACAACTCAAAGAATGTCACGCAGAGAGTTAATAAATTGAGACAAAGAGAAATTGACACTGGTTATACAGATATTGATTTCTATTTAACTTTCGGAGAAAAAGTCAAGATGATTAAACGTAATGTGTTGAAGTTTTTAATTAGCGCAAAAGAAAAGGGGAAAGTAATTGTAGGTTATGGAGCGCCCGCTAAAGGAAATACTTTGCTGAACTACTGTGGCGTCAGAACAGATTTTATTGATTATACGGTCGATAGAAGTCCGTACAAGCAGGGACACTATTTACCTGGAACCCATATACCCATCGAATCACCTGAAAGAATAAGAGAAACAAAGCCTGACTATGTATTCATCCTTCCCTGGAACATTAAAGATGAGATAATGGAACAGATGAATTCTATTAGAGAATGGGGTGGAAAATTTGTAATTGCTATTCCTGAAATAAGGATTTTGTAATGAGGTTTACAGAAAGTAGGCTGAAGGGCGCATTCATTATAGAGCTTGACAGAATTGAAGATGAGAGAGGCTTCTTCGCGCGCAGTTTTTGCCAGAAGGAGTTTGTACGGTATGGGTTGGAGACAAACGTATCTCAGTGCAATATCTCATTCAATAAAATGAAGGGCACTATAAGAGGGATGCATTTTCAGCGTAAGCCAAAGGGTGAGCCAAAACTGGTACGATGCACAGCGGGAAGGATATATGATATTATCATCGACTTAAGACGTGATTCACGGACATATTGTGAGTGGGAAGCGGTAGAATTGACGGCAGATAACCGCAAAGCCCTTTATATACCTAAAGGTTTTGCTCATGGTTTTCAGACACTGGAAGATAATACAGAAGTCTTTTACCAGATGTATGAATTCTACTATCCCGAATACTCAAGTGGCGCGAGATGGAACGATCCTAAATTTTCAATAAAATGGCCGCTACCCCCTGTTGAAATATCAGAGAAAGATTCAGGATATCCAGATTATAAAAGGTAATGTAATGAAAAGAGTTTTGGTTACAGGTGCAAACGGTTTCATAGGAAGGCATGCCATTCCTTTATTAATCGAAAAAGAATTCGAAGTCCATTGCGTTGATATTAAACTCCCGGAAGAAAAGCAACCATATATTAATTGGTATAATATTGATTTAATGGATTCAGGAAAAATGATGGTGTTAATGTCTGATATCAAACCAACACATCTACTGCATTTTGCATGGTTTGCCGTGCCTGGGAAATATTGGACATCGATAGAAAACATACGGTGTGTTGAAGGAAGCTTAAATTTACTGCGTGCTTTTCAAAAGTCGGGTGGACAGCGTATAGTCATGGCTGGAACCTGTGCTGAATATGACTGGAGATATGGATACTGTTCCGAACATATTACTCCGCTTGTTCCTTTAACGCTTTACGGAACATGCAAGAATGCGCTACAGCATATATTAAAAGATTTCTCACAGGTGACAGGATTAAGCAGCGCTTGGGGAAGAATTTTTTTTCTCTACGGTCCCCATGAGAATCCCAACCGTCTTGTTTCGTCAGTTATATTAAACTTGATCCAGGGGAAAACGGCGCCTTGTTCGCACGGTAATCAAATCCGTGATTTTCTATATGTTGAAGATGTGGCGTCAGCCTTTGTCAGCCTTTTGGAGAGTGATGTGCGTGGTACCGTTAACATTGCTTCTGGTAAGCCAACATCCCTGAAGGAAATGATTTATGGTGTAGCAGATATGTTGGAGAAACATGCCTTAGTACAGTTGGGTGCTGTGTCCACTCCCCAGTCGGAGCCTCCCGTTCTTTTAGCTGACGTAAGCCGGCTTAATCGGGAAGTTGGGTGGCACCCTCAAGTGTCTATGGTGGATGGTTTACGAAAAACAGTTGAGTGGTGGAAAATGTACGTGGGTGGTTCCATAGTTACATGAAAATCCTGTTCGTCAATTTTAATCTCGGCGCAACGGCAGGTATCAACAATGGAATAGCTGCTATGTCGGCTGTCCTGAAAGAAAGAGGACATCAGGTTGAGTTGATCTTTCTGGCCGAGTCGCTTGGTTATGATTTTGACTTGCAGCGTTTGAAAAAAGACATTGTGCGAATAAATCCTGACGTATTAGGGCTCTCAGTAATGGAGCCACAGTTCAAATATGCCGTAGAGTTTTGTCGATACCTTACGACCTACTATTCGGGCGTGGTTGTTGTTGGCGGGCCTTATCCCACCATGGATCCGGAGACAGTGCTTTCAGTCGAAGGCGTTAATGCGGTGTGTGTTGGAGAGGGCGAAGAGGCGATTTGTGAATTAATGGACGCAGTGTACAAGGGTGAAAATATCAACAGTATAAAGAACTTATGGGTTAAATCATCCGATGGATCAATTGCCCGAAACAAGTTACGCCCATTCATTGATCTGCGCAAGGTTCCGCCAGAGGATAAGAATTTGTTCGATCTAAACAAAATCCTGTCCTTGAAAAATTATCAGCTGGAAGTTATGGCGAGCCGAGGCTGTGCTTTCAAATGTACGTACTGCATTAACGGTTCTTATGTTGCATTGTGTCGCAAGCTAAGTGATGGGGCCGCTAAGTTCAAAGACTATATTCGCGTAAAAGATGCACAGATAATATTGACTGAGATCAAAAATGTTATCACCTTGCATCCAGAAGTTAAAAAAATTGCTTTTATTGACGATAATTTTGCAACGAATCTGAGATTTTTAGAAGACTTTTGCCTTCTCTATAAAGAAGACATTGGGTTACCTTTTGGGTAGTGTAAACTCTCTTGTGTAAATTCATAAGGAGTGACAAAAAGGATGTACCTCCTATAAAATAGGTGATGACGAATCACAAATCTATTTTAGGAAGGAGGAACATCCAATGGAACTAAAAGTGAGTGTATCAGAGGC
>JAPLKA010000050.1 GCA_026388315.1 Pseudomonadota bacterium
GCATTTATCTCACTGAAGATGGAGATGAACTGGAGAACAACGAAAATAGGGAAGGTACGTCCTAATTTGCCCCTCTATAAAAAATTTACACAATTATGTTGACAGTACCATACCAACATTCATAAGTCACATTGCCTGAAAAGATAGCCCATACAGTCTCATACAGAAGATGAAATATTCCATACCAATTTGCCTTCATTCATATAACTTTGTTGCCTTCGTCATCATCTCCTCGACGTACTAAAATGTACGCCTCCGTCGCCTCCTCCTTGTCGCCTCGTTCTATCTTTGAATCCGAATTGGTATCAATCGATATTTATCAGCTTTTCCTGTCCATGATTTCCCGGATTTTTGATGCAAGGGTTTCAAAGGAATAGGGTTTTTGAATAGCGTCGATCCCTTCTTCAAGGATGAAGTTTGTGTGGATGCCATCAAGGCTGTATCCAGTTACAAAGAGGGGGCGAACGGAAGGTTTGATCTTTTTCATCTCTTCATAAGTCTCGCGACCACCAAGTTTCGGCATAACAACATCGAGAAGAACAAGATGAATTTCGTTAGGCTTCTCCTTATAAATTTCGATGCCTTCTTCGCCATTTGATGCTAAAAGAACACTATATCCAAGGGTCTGTAATATCTCTGATGCAATTTCTCTCAAATCTTTTTCATCCTCAACAATCAGTATTGTTTCGTTTCCGCCCCTTATTGATTTTGTGGTTTCTTCCACGGCTTCAATGGTTTCCTGAATGGAAGGGAGAAATACTTTAAAAGTGGTGCCTACATCCAGCTCGCTATAGACGTTTATAAATCCACCGTGCTGTTTTACCAATCCGTAAACAACGGACAACCCGAGTCCGCTCCCGCTTTTCCTGGTAGTGAAGAAAGGCTCGAATATCTTATTCAGCATATCTTTGCGTATGCCAATCCCGGTATCTGTAACCGAAAGGACAACGTAGTCCCCGGGTACGGCGTCGACATTGTATTGGCAGTATGCCTGGGATATACTTGCCGTGGTTATGTCAATGGACAATTTGCCGCCATCGGGCATTGCATCCCTGGCATTTATGACAAGATTGAGCAAAATCTGGTTTATCTGAGCGACATCAGCTTTAATTACAGGAAGTTCCGGTTTCGAGATAATGCTCATTTCAATATGCTCACCGATTACCCTGCGAACCATCTTTTCAAAACTCATGGTAACAGCATTCAAATCTACTACCTTCAGTTCCAGGACTTGCTGCCTGCTGAAGGCAAGCAGTTGTTTTACAAAATCAGCTGCCCTTGTTGTTGCCTTTTCGATGGATGTCAGGTAATCGCATGTTTTGTCCTCAGGCGGAAGGTTTATTTTTGCAAGTTGCGTATTACCGAGAATGATGCCGAGTATATTGTTAAAATCATGGGCTATCCCGCCTGCAAGTCTTCCTACGGTTTCCATTTTCTGAGATTGAATGAGTTGCTGCTCAAGTACCCTCTCTTTGCTCATGTCGAGGAGCGTTCCGATTATTGCAGGTTTTCCTTTGTAGAATATAAAACCTCCGACGGCTTTAATGGGGCGCAGTTCACCGTTTTTGTGCCGGATTGAATAATTGAGCTCAACACTTTTCAGTTCGCCGCTGTATCTTTTTCTAATACTCTCCTCGACTACGGGGAGGTCTTCAGGCAGGAGAAAGTCTTTTGGGCCGAGCTTATCAACGATCTCACTGTATTCGTAGCCATGTATCTCGCAGAATTTCTTGTTCACAAACCTGAATAATCCGTCCTGAATAATATAGACGCCAAAATGGGATTCTTCGACAATACTCCGGTATCTATCTTCTGATTCAAAAAGCGCATCTTCCGCGAGCTTCCGGTCGGTTATGTTTTCAATGGTGCCTTCGTAACAGATCGTATTATCTGAGAGATCTTTCACTGCATGGGCATTCACGGAAATCCATATTTTGGTCATATCTTTCCTGTATACCTGTGTTTCAAATCCCTGAACCGTACCGGTTCTCTCGATAAGCGTCTTAAACCTTAAACGGTCTTCGGGAATGACGTACTGCTCTTTCCCGATATCGGTTAAACTCATTATCATGCCCTGGGGTGATTCAAACCCGTACATTTTTGCAAGTGCAGGATTTACATTAAGATACATCCCGTCGGTTGTTGTCTGGAAGATGCCTTCCACGGCGTTTTCAAAAATGCTCCGGTATTTCTCTTCGCTTTCCTTTAAAGCGTTTTCTATGCGTTTTTGTTCCGTGACGTTTCTTATGATTACGATAATCTGGTTGTCAAGGAGAGGCAGGAGCCTTGCTTCGTAAAAATATTCATCTCCATTAAACATGATAGAATATTCCATCCTTGCTGTTGAAAAAGTATTTTGAACCTGTTGCATTGCCTCCTTAAACTTTGCTCCTACCTCCGGTACGGGGATGCCAAAAATCTTGCTCCCGATTATTTTTTCACGAGATATATAAAGATCAGCAGAGTTGCCGGCTTTACAGTCAAGGATTGTGCCTTCATAGTCTAAACGGAAGAAAAGGTCCGGCAGGGCCTCAAAAATTATCCTCATTTCAGAATTTGCCTGAAGTAATTCCTGCGAGCTCAACTCAAGGGACCGCTCAAGCATGTTACGGTCAGTGTCGAACTCTTTATAGGCAGTGTCGACTGCATCGATAAATCTCTGCCATTTTTCGGGGATTGTAACCGGTTCTCCGAAAATTTTCTTAAGCTGTCGCCTCAACAGGCTGTGGTATTGGTGATCCATGAATTATGCTTCGGCAAATGTTGTAATGGTCATCGTCTGGTTGTGCAGTGCGCATCTTGCACCGAAGGCAAAGGGGGAAATCTCCCCATATGAATAGAATCCCGTCAGCAACGCCTGTTTGCCCAGTATGTCGTGGGCGGCCTCTACCTCTTCTTCTATCCGCTGTTTTAAAACGAGCTTTCTTCCAACGCAGCTTATGAGGATCGCAAGCTCCGTCGCAACAGAACCCATTGCTTCATGACTTGTTTTAGCTGCGCCCTGTGATCCGTCGATGAGCCGCTCGAAATTCGCCTTCATAAAACGGGCATACGCTCCTTCAGGGACATCGCCCGCAAAGGTCATGCTCTGGTTTTCTTCATTTACCGAGAGGATGGTTCTGACGATGCCGCTCTGACCTGTTTTTGTCCTTATACTCAAAGGAAAGAGAAGACCTGTGGCGGGAAGCCCCTTTGCGTGTTCCCCAAGATACGTTTTATATATCTCCAGCGCAGAACGGCCATCTAATTCGAAGAGCACATTTTCTTTCGATTTCGTGATTAGTCGTTCCGGGCCAAAGGGATCCCATCCGCCCATTGATCCATAGCCGATTTTCAGGTCTTTTCCATAGAAACCCAAGATTGCAAGGGTATTTTTGTCAGGAAGGTCATCACAGAAGACGAATGTCTCTTCAAAACGATCGCCATTCCCTGCAAGGCCGCCGGTAACGGTTACATCTTCGGGAAGATTAGCCGTTAAACCATTCACGAGTTCGCTCCCGTTCACATTCAGGCCGTCGGAAAGAACAAGGGCATGCACAAGACCTTCTTTTTCAATGGAGTTTGCTAACTTTTCCCCAGCCTGAAAGCTGCTGGTAGCATCTTTTAATTTTATCTGGGAACCGATAAAACGTGACCGTTCGAATTCTATACAGGTTGCTACAACAGAATTATCAAATACCCGGGTATTGTAAATTTCCCCTGCCGTTGAGCACCCAAAGGTATGCGCCTTCGGATATACCTTTTTGATATCATCAATAAATTTAAGCTCTTTTAATGCATCTGTGGCACCGAAAAGCATAACCAGTTGGATGTTCTCTTTTGACTGTTTACCGATTTTAGGTGACCAACCGTTTTCTTTTGTCCAGATAGATTGTTCAATTCTCATATTTTACCCCCTTGAGCTAACACCGCAAGTGTTGCCTCTTTTATATAACAATTCGGACAATTATAGACAAAAGTTAAGGTGTTTACAACATTAATTTCACTGTAATCTATGGCTACTGGTGAGTTAAGACATGGGTGTCTTTTTCACTGTGCAAACGAGGTATATTTCTGAACTTATGCTTCGTGAGGAAGAAGGTTTGAAAACAACAACATTGCTAAAAAGTTTTTTTAAATCTTTTTGTCTTTCCTTGAATGCTTCTGTGAAAAAAGACTTGAAGATAATATTTCCGCCTTTCTTTAAGCCATTTACAACAACTATTTTTGCAGCCTCATAGAGTTCCTCAATGTTTTTATCATCAGCTTCCCTTATTCCTGAAAGGTTCGGCGCAATATCGCATGTGATAACATCGAAGCGTGTTATTGAGAGTGTACCGAACATGTCAGACATGTTAATATTTCTGATATCATTGACCATTGTCAGGATATTTTTGTAGGGAAGCGGGGACACGGGTAGGATATCTATGCCCACCACCAAACCTTCTTGTCCGACAATTTCAGAGATGACCTGCAGAAAGCTTCCGGGGGCACATCCGAGGTCCAGAACTTTGTCGTCCTTTTTGATGATGTGATATTTATCCTGAATTTCCTTCAATTTATAGGCGCTTCTTGCCCTGTACCCATCCTGTTTTGCTTTTTTATAGAAGGTGTCTTTGGGGATGAACTTACCCATAAGGGTTTACGATAAGCCCTTCTTCCTTTTTCTCCTCTGTATCGAGGGATTTCCTGAGGAAATGGAGGGCGACGTTCAGTGGTGCGCCGGGATCGCGCAGGTAATCTGTCAAACCCCTGTAATATGGCAATTCTTTCAGGCTGTAAAAGATGTATGCATAATCTTCAAGCATACGTTTGATGGACGGAACAATTGATTTAAAATCGTTCTTTTCGAGGAGGGCTTTAAGGAATGCCTGTTTTTTTTCCTCAGCCATGTAAGGCGGAAGGACAATGGCGGAGCTTCCGATACTGCTGTATTCTTTTTTATCTTCTTCGATGGACGGCCACGTAAGCTTAAACGGTTCGAATATAACGTGCGTCAGGATTTTTTCTATTGCTAACGAGCGGGCTGTCTCCGGGCATTCAAGGCCATAGATATCTTCAGGTTTCTGGATGGAATCCTGTACATGTGATGTAAATCTCCTTACCTGTGTTATCTCCTCCTTATACTTTCCTGATTTTGCTGATTCTTCTTCTAAAATATAACCGGCATACCGTGAAGATATATCAACGAAAACCATCCCTTCGCCTGTGCCGAGCCGGTATTCCCTTACGATTTCTTCAAACCCTTTTCTATCAACAGGCGCTGTGAGCAACTCAGCAAGTCCATCCGTAAAGTGGACTGTTCCATTGAGAAAGATAAAATTATTTTTCTTTACCTCAAAAGCCGACAATACTACCCGTGTATTGGAATCATCGTAGTTGGACATGAAACCTTTATATTCTTTCTTGTCCTCTATTTTCCTGAGGACCGGTTCGCCGGATATTCTCGGTTCCTCAGTTTTGATGCCGGCTGTTTTGAGCTTATGGAACAGCATCCTTATATATTTCTGGATGTCTTTGTCTGTCTCGCCTGGGTAAATGAGGTTTAAAAATGCCCCTGCGTTCCCGTTCCCGGGTTTTATTATTTTTTCCAGAAGCTCCAGCTTTTCATTTTTGGAAAGACGATGGAATCCGGATGCCTGATTTTTCAAATCTTCTGTATTCTCGAAGTGGTTAAGTATTTCTTCCATGAGACACTCATTATAGCACTAAAGCAGCAAAGATTCTATTGAAACCGGAAATGGAAATCCTGTGTGAATTGTGTATTACCTCAGTTAATGAAAAAAACCACAAGGCTAATATATTTTTAGCCGCAGACAAGATCGGACAAATGCAGGACAGAAGCAATATTCTGTCCTGCCGGCGACTTTGCCGGCGGGACACTCTAACGCCCTTTGGGCGTAAGAGTATTTGCCCGACCAATGTCGGACGGGCAAATGGTAAATCCATTTTTTTGTTTGCCCTTGTCCGTAGTTGTCGAGCGCAAGCGGGCGGCAGAAAAAGATCTTTAAACAATGACTGAAGGGATACTGAATTGTCTTGACCTGACCTTAATGGACAACGTAAAATACGGCAATTCGGCAGCAAGAGACAAAAATTAATTCAGAGGTGAATAATGGCTAAAATACATGAAGGTGTTTATTTTATACAGGGAAGGGATGATATGATTCCTGATTCCCATACATACGTCATAGGCGACCCTTCATCGAATGACCTTTCTGTTATCGATGTTGGCCTGACAGGGAAGGGTAGTTACAAGATACAGTCTATCCAGAAGGCCGGGATTGAGCTGTCTGCAATAAAACGGATAATCATGACCCATACACATTTGGACCACATCGGCTGTATCGCCGAGATAAAAAATCAGGTTCCCTGGGCCGAGTTATGGGTGCACAGGTCAGAGGGTGAACTGCTGGAGCAGGGAGATGACCGTGCTGTATACGGTATGGATGATTTTAAAGGCATGTGTATCATGCAGTATGGTTTAAAACCCGATTCATTTAAAATGACAGTCGACCGGAAGCTCGAAGGCGGAGAAGTGTTGGAAATAGGTAATATGGTATGGGAGATTATTTATATCCCTGGTCATTCCATGGGAGGTATAGCCCTTTACAATCCTGCCCTTGAGATCCTTATTCCCGGAGATGTCATTTATGCAGATCACGCCATTGGCCGCTTTGATCTTTTTGGCGCCGACGCAAATGAGCTCAAGAAATCGCTCAACCGTCTGGCTGAACTAAAAATCGATATCCTCCTGCCGGGACATAACAGTATCGTGAAAGACCTCCCCGGAGACTATGTTAAGCAGGTTGCGAAGATGTGGGAACCGTATCTGGGGTAGCTTATAGCTTTTACTAATAGGGTTCGAGGGGCCAAGGGGTCGAGGGTCCGAGTGAACCACTTGAACCCATTATCAATTCGATAGCTGCTTCCTGCATTATGGAAAACAGCCAAGCTGGCATTTCATAATCTTTATATTCAACTTATTGAGCATTTCTCCCAGCGTTTTTGGTGTAATGTTTTCTTCTTCGGCAAGTTTTAAGGCCTGCCTGCATGCAATTTTACCATCCTTTGCATGCAGTTTGATTTTTTGGACCAATTGTTCGTTTTCCATTTTTTATACCCCCATAAAACGTTCTATTCTTCTTTTCCCGCGACGTTCTTTCTTGCCTTCTGCAGGAGTTTGATTGCTTCATCGAGATTTTCCGGAGTAAAAGAGATGCCCTTTTTAGTAGGTATCCATTCTCCATCATCGTTTTCAAAGAATGTTCTTATGTCGATATACTGCTTGCCCTTAAACTCTTTCACAGTTACAATGATTTTGTCTTTCCCCTTATCTATTTCTCCGATCTGCATAACACCCTCCTCTGTAAGATATTTCTGTTATATGCGTCGATTATTAAGATTATAAAATTTAATCAGTCGAATCAACCTAAAAAGAAGGAGTTGCTTGACAGTTTGAAATAAATGAGAAAAAACTAACTGAACAAGCTTTTTGATATCCAGGTGACCCCAAAGTTTTCCCTATGCCCATGAAAAGGCTTGACCTGGGAGAATTGCGGGGCTTGAGGGTGTATGCCTGTCTTTTACCTGTCAGGGTGCGGGTTGTCTATGTAAATGATGAATCAACACTTCCCCCCGGGTGTTGAATCGGACCGGAATTCCCGAAGTTCCAGTCCCGGCATGGGTTATGCCCTGCATCTCCAGATGATTCCAATGTCCATGGTAATATTTTCGTCCGCGATTCAGATGGACAAGAATAGCCCTCCCGCCGGGTAGACATATTTGACCGGCATGGGTATGACCGCATAGATACAAATCCACTCCCATCTCTGCAGCGACATCATACAGTTCGGGAGAATGGATCAGCGCGATAGAAAACTCGTTATCGGCGTGTTCCAGTGCATGCAGTGCTTGATCAGTGTAATAGTAATGTACATCATCGGTGCCGATAATCCTGATTCGGTCATTACCCTGATAAACAAAACAGGCTGCATTAACCAGCATGGTAATCCCGATTTGCTCCATGGGATTGAGCATGTGACATCCATCGTGATTGCCCAAAATGCCAATGAACCCATGCTTGCTGTGGATGTGTTTGATCAGATATTCAAGACTCTGGATGATGTGTTTGTGGAGTCCATGCAATTTTGTTCTGTAATCTCCTGTCAGCACGCATAAATCTACGGTTCTGTTTTCCAGAACACGCAGGATTCGATCCTCTATGCCCTTCATCCCATCCAAATGTAAGTCCGAGAGGTGAAGAATTGTAAATCCCTCAAATGCATGCGGTAAATTGGCAAAGTACAGAGGTATCTCCCTCAGTATAATATTTTCTGCGTTACGCACCCCTTTTCGATGCAGGTGCGTGAGGTGCAGTACCAATCCAAGGGTTTTCATCATGAAGAGCAATTCATACCAGTGATGACGTCCTCTGTTCCCATACCGTCTGGTTTTCAGATTTTCCATTTCCATGCGGAAACGATTGTTGGCCCAGAGTTGTCTCCGGTTGATCAATCTTTGTTCAGGGAATAGAGGTTCAGGATTAGGGGAATCGTTTAAACGGGTTATATGGGTTTCTGAATCTGACGATGGAATATCCATATATTTTCCTCCTACGTGAATCCTATATTTTAGCATATTCCATGTCAAGCACTTGTATAAGGTAAACATAATTTTACAAAAAAGTTTGTTGTGCCGAACTCAAAGCAAAAGCAAAGGAAGACGTGAAAAAGAAATATCTTATGGTATAATATAGTCAAGTTTAAAAGGTGAATAAGAAGGGGGCAAGACTGGAAATTACCGTAATGTATAACCTGCACGAGGGTGATCATGGTACACTGCCGAACCGTTCCTGCCTGGTTCAAAAAACCGCGCATGCCGGCTACTTCTGTTTGATGCCCGCGCTGGCTGCCGATGGATATCCGGGGTGCGATAGATGAATAAATTCCTGGGGCGTGCGTTTGTCTATTTGCGTCCCTACAAATGGCAGACAACCCTATTGCTTCTGGGTATGATTGCGAGCCTCGTATATGATACTATGTTACCTTTCAGTTTCAAGTTTCTCATCGATGACGCTATTGAACCCCGTAATTACAGGCTTTTGATACTGATTCTGGTCGCGCTGGCCGCCGGAGGCATACTGGTTTCGGTCATTGGCGTGGGCCGGGACTATCTATATGCGCGACTCAGCGCAGATGTGTTAAAGGACCTGCGGCTTCAGATCTTTAGTCACCTTCAGAACCTGCCGATAGAATTCTATAGCCGCAAACGTCCGGGTGATATCACCGCAAATTTCTCCACCGACCTGGCCTCTGTTGAAAACGCTGTAGTCACCGCACTCCCCACGGGGATGATGTCTCTTATCGGCCTTGTATTCAGCACAGTCCTGCTGTTTATCCTTCAATGGAAACTGGCGTTACTGGCTATGCTGGGTTTACCTGTTTGCTTAATCGGCCCCAGGCTCATCAGGAAGAAAGCTGCCGACGCCAATGACCGATACAAGAATGCGCAGGCGGAAATCCTGAACACGGTGGAAGAAAGCATAGGCGCCCAGACAGTTATCAAGGCCTTCAATCTAAAGCATTTACTTGTGAATCAGTTTCGAGGCCAGGTTTCCGGCCTTTCCCGTATAGCGGTTCGTGCCAACTTTCTCAGCTTCATGATGGAAAGAACCCCTGGTATCGGGATTCTGGTTTTTCACATCATCGTGATTTGTGCCGGTACCGTGCTTGCCTTTCAGGGTTTATTATCAATCGGAGCCCTGGTCTCTTTCAATGCAATCTTTGTCATTGTCAGTAAGTCCGTATATGATGTGACATCCATCCTGCCGCAACTTATGCACGCCGCAGCGGGTATGGAACGGATTGATCGGCTTCTCCGGGAAGAAGCATTTATTCAGGATGAACCCAACGCCCCTGCGCTGCCCCGTCTTGCTCGAGAAATTGCTTTCAGGGATGTGAATTTTGGATATATGCCGGAACAACCCATTTTGAAAAATGTCAGTATTCTGATCCATCGAGGAAGCTCGGTCGCCTTCGTAGGCTCCAGCGGGTCCGGTAAGAGTACGGCCGTTAATCTGCTGATGAGATTTTATGACCCGTGCAGCGGGGTAATAACCTTTGACGGGATTGATATCCGCGAAGTGACACAGAATTCACTGCGTGCCCGGATGGGTGTTGTCCTGCAGGAGAACTTTCTTTTTAATACTTCAATTCGGGAAAATATCAAATATGGAAATCCGGACGCCGGCGACGCCGGCATTGAGGCCTCAACCAGGGATGCTGAGATTCATGATATGGTCGCCAACATGCCTGGCGGTTACGGTACGCCGGTTGGCGAGCGGGGCAGCAGGCTGTCCGGGGGGCAGCGGCAACGGGTCGCTATTGCCCGGATACTGATCCGCAATCCGGAGATCCTGGTCCTGGACGAAGCCACATCGGCTCTGGACCCTGCCGCCGAGTCTGCAATCAATGCCACATTGCGCCGCATCGGTCGTGATCGCACGGTTATTTCCGTTACCCACCGTCTTTCGTCCATCACGCACGTGGACCGGATTTACGTCTTTGATAGTGGACGCATTGTAGAACAGGGAAGGCACGATGAACTGCTCAATCAGAAAGGCTATTACAATGCCCTTTGGCAGAAGCAAAGCGGGTTTCTCTTGAGCGGCGACGGCGAAGCGGCTGAAGTCACAGCGGAAAGGCTTAAGATGATACCGATTCTTGAGGGCCTTGACGATGAACTGCTGAAGGATATATCCAGATTGTTTGTTACCGAGCGTTATCCCCCCGGACGTGTCGTCGTACACGAAGGCGACCCGGGCGACAAGTTCTACATCATCGTACGGGGACGGGTGGAAGTCACAAAAAACGGAATTGGCAGTGGTGCGCAGGTGGTGAATGTTCTGGAAGACGGTGATCATTTCGGAGAGATTGCCCTGCTGAAGAGCATACCCCGGATTGCAACTGTTGCCACGACAGTCTCAACAGTCTTCCTGACCCTGCAGCGGGATTTGTTCCTGTCGTTGATGGGCAAAGCCCCGCACCTGCGCCATATACTGGAAGAACAGGCTGCCAGGTATATTCAGCAAGGGCAGGACAATCGCCCCTGAGTTCCGCTCCGGTCCAAAACCAGTACAAGGCCGTCTGAAATCCGATGATACCAGGCGAGAGGCAATAGGTGATGATAACAGGCTGAAGGTAAGGGGGGGACGGGGACCGTCTTGTTGACTGTTCTCTCAGCCCGGGTACCGTTGAGGAACTCATTGTAGAGTCCCTTGTCAGCCGATCGCTGCTCCTCCCCGCTCTTCCGTTCGAATGCGGACACACTCCACGAGGTCCAGGATGAATATCTTCCCGTCGCCCACCTCTCCGGTCTGGGCGCCTTTGATGATGGCGTTGATTGTGGGTTCTGCGAAATCTTCATTGACGGCAATCTCCAGACGTATCTTTCTCAGGAGGTTGCCCATCTCTTTTACGCCGCGGTATACCTCTGTTACTCCCATCTGGCGGCCGTGGCCCAATACTTCATTGACTGTGATAAGGTTTACATCTGCCCTATAAAGTTCCTGCTTCACGGCTTCCAGTCTGTCAGGTTTTATGATCGCTATAATAAGTTTCATGGTATTTCTCCTATTCTAAAATCGTATATGCATTTTCGTGGTGCTGTGTAAGGTCAAGACCCATAAGCTCATCTTTTTCCTTCACCCGAACGCTTACGATCAGATCGACCACTTTGTAAATGATGAGGCTCGCTACGAAACTGTAGACTACCGTTACCCCCACAGCGATCAGTTGGATCAGGAACTGCTTGGGGTTCCCGTAAAAAAGTCCGTCTGCCCCTGCCGGGTTGACCGCTTTGGACGCGAACAGCCCGGTGGCAAGGGTTCCCAAGATGCCGCCCACGCCGTGTACACCAAATGCGTCAAGTGAATCATCGTAACCGAGTTTTGTTTTCACCAGAGCTACTGATATATAACAGAAAACACTGGCGGCAAAGCCTATGATTGCAGCGGCAAGTACGGTAACATACCCTGAGGCCGGAGTGATCGTGGCGAGACCCGCAATTGAACCGGTGATGGTACCGAATATGGTAGGCTTTTCATTTAACACCCATTCCATGGTAGCCCAGGTAATTGCAGCGACCGCTGCGGAAGTGTGGGTTACCACAAGGGTATGTACCGCAAGCCCATTGGCGCCAAGGGCGCTTCCTGCATTAAAACCGAACCACCCGAACCAGAGAAGGGCGGTACCCAATACGGTAAAAGGGAGGTTATGCGGAGGAACCGGCTTGTTGTTGTAGCCTTTCCTTTTGCCAATGACAAGTGCTGTGACAAGGGCAGCTATTCCTGCATTGATGTGGACCACCGTCCCGCCGGCAAAATCGAGAACTCCCATCTCTTTGAGCCATCCGCCAATACCCCATACCCAGTGGCAGACAGGGTCATATACGAATGTGGACCAGAGGATTACAAAGATCAAAAAAGCGGAAAACTTCATCCTCTCCGCAAAAGCCCCAATAATAAGCGCTGGTGTAATAACGGCAAACATGGCCTGAAAGATCATGAATGCCTCATGGGGAATCGTCTCTGCATATTCCTTCAGCGGAGCAGACCCCACCCCGCAGAGGCCGATCCATTCGAGTCCTCCCCAAAAACCCTTGCCAGGTGCAAAGGAAAGGCTATACCCGTACAGCACCCACTGTACCGATATTACTCCGAGGACAATGAAGCATTGCATCAGTATGCCAAGAACGTTTTTCCGTCTCACCATGCCCCCATAAAAAAAGGCGAGCCCAGGGGTCATCAACATGACGAGAGCAATGGATACAAGCATCCAGGCAGTGTCTCCTGTATCAATCGCAGGCTTAGCCGGCACATTCGGCTGCGCCTGAGTCGCTGCAACAGGCGTCGAAGTGGTTTCTGCTGCCCAGGAAAACCCTGCAAACATTACACACAGCAGTAGTCCCACAATTGCAAAATTCCTCATATACACACCTCTCTATTTTATGGTTTTTGACCGTTAAAAAAAGCCTTTTCTACCTGTTGGCCTTACACAAAGGGACTTCATGTCGCCAAAAAGCACCGGTATTATACAGCACCGATCCTCATTCATCGGTGACTCAGGAAGCTGCCAGGCTCACTTTCTAAAAGCTCAGCGCGGGTGCTTGCCGCCCCATGAATGAGCGGTCTTCATCTTTTTCTTGGTGTAATGAATTTCTCTCCAGTCAGAGCTTTGACTGATTTGAACTGCGCTGTTGAATTACCCTCCGGGGTCGGTGAGGGTCTGTTCGGTCCACACAACCGTGTGCAAACCTTTCCCGTACCCCTTATAAGTAAAAAGGCATGTTTTTTGTTAACCCCGGATTTCTGTTCCCTAACAGGTTCAAAGTGTTGAGGGTTCGGAGACCTTAGTCCTCTTGAACTCTCAACACTGTTTTTCTTACCCTATTGCAGCCCCTCCCCGCTCTTCCGTTCGAATGCGGACACACTCCACGAGGTCCAGGATGAATATCTTGCCGTCGCCCACCTCTCCTGTCTGGGCGCCTTTGATAATGGCGTTGATTGTAGGTTCTGCGAAATCTTCATTGACGGCAATCTCCAGGCGTATCTTTCTCAGGAGGTTGCCCATCTCTTTTACGCCGCGGTATACCTCTGTTACTCCCATCTGGCGGCCGTGGCCCAATACTTCATTGACGGTGATAAGGTTTACGTCTGCCTTATAAAGTTCCTGCTTCACGGCTTCCAGTCTGTCAGGTTTTATGATCGCTATAATAAGTTTCATGATATTCCTCCTATTCTAAAATCGTATATGCATTTTCGTGGTGCTGTGTAAGGTCAAGACCCATAACCTCGTCTTTTTCTTTGACACGCACCTTAATGGTCACATCGATTATTTTATAGATGATATAGCTTACGGCAAAACTATAGGCCAGCGTTACCCCTGTTGCGATGAGCTGTATGAGAAACTGTTTCGGGTTCCCGAAAAAGAGTCCGTCTGCGCCTGCCGGGTTGACTGCTTTTGAAGCAAAGAGACCTGTCGCCAGCGCACCCCACACCCCACCTATGCAGTGGACACCAAAGACATCAAGCGCATCATCATAGCCAAACTTTGGTTTGATAAAGGTTACTGCGCTATAGCAGAATATACTCACAAAGATACCGATTATAATCGCCGAAAGGGCGCTTACGAATCCTGCTGCAGGGGTAATAGCCACAAGGCCTGCCACTGCGCCTGTTGCAGTTCCGAGCATGGTGGGCTTTTCATGGAATATCCAGTCAATAAGCGCCCAACTTAATCCCGCGGCTGCTGCTGCGGTATTCGTTACAACAAAGGCGTTTACCGCTAATTCGTTAGCGCCAAGGGAGCTCCCTGCGTTAAAGCCAAACCATCCGAACCAGAGGAGTGCGGTACCGAGAATCGTAAAGGGCAGATTGTGCGGCAATATCGCCTTGTGCCCGCCCCCCTTTCTTTTACCGATAAAAATGGCAACCATAAGGGCTGCAATGCCGGCGTTGATATGCACTACCGTTCCGCCTGCAAAATCAAGAGCGCCAAGGTCTTTGAGCCATCCGCCCACACCCCATACCCAGTGGCAGACCGGATCGTAGACAAAGGTTGACCAGAGGATCATAAAGAGTATGAAGGCAGAGAATTTCATCCTTTCTGCAAAGGCGCCAATAATCAAGGCCGGGGTAATGATTGCAAACATCATCTGAAATACCATAAAAAGCTGGTGCGGGATTGTGGCAGCATAATCTTTATACGGCTCAAAACCCACCCCCTTTAATCCAATCCAGTCGAAACCACCCCAGAAACCTTTTCCTGGCGCAAAAGAAAGACTGTAACCGAAAAGCACCCATTGTATACTGATGACACATAGTATGGTAAAGCACTGCATCAGGATGCCCAGCACGTTCTTTCTTCCCACCATGCCCCCATAAAAGAAGGCAAGTCCGGGTGTCATCAGGAGGACAAGGGCGCTGGATATTAAAACCCAGGCCGTATCGCCTGTATCCGCTTTGGGCGGAGTTTGTGCTGGTGCTGCAGTTTGTGTTTCTGCTGCCGGGGTGGCCTGTACGGTCTTCGGCTCTTCTGCAAACACCGTAACCGCCATTGCAACAAACAACATAACCATCACAAGAGCTAAAATCCTTTTCATAATGCACCTCCATTAAAATAAAAAAGCGTCTTTTCTCCATCGCCGGATAAAAGACGCCTGTGTCTCCGAGGGCTAAAATAAAAAGGCGTTCTCATATTAAAAGAACGCCTTTGTTTAGACACACATCAATGTGTTATACACACATTAAAGTAAAATATATTTACTTTTGGTAACCACTAAGGATATGCGCTCAGTGATTCCGGCGATTACTGGGGGGCCAGGATTCGCAATTTGACGAACAGGTAGTACCATTTTTTCGTCATTTCACGAACTGACAGCAGTCCTCAAAGACCTACCCCCTTCAATATCAGAGTATTTTCTTTAATTATTGTTTTGGCATTGAAAATGCATGTACTGTTCCTCAGGAAGTTAAATAAAACAGGAGGAGTAAAGATATGAAGAAAGTTTTAATGATTGCTTTAACAGTATTGATTGGCGTCGCATTCGTGACAACTGTGTTCGCACAGGCACCGGCAGCAAAACCAGCAGCCACTGACAAACCGGCAGCAGTAGCTCCGGAAAAAGCGGCAGCCCCTGACAAACCAGTAAAGGCAGACAAACCTGCAAAAGTAAAGAAAGTAAAGAAAGAGAAGAAAGAAGTAAAACCAGCAGCCGACAAGCCTGCGCCAGCTCCCGAAAAACCAGCAGCAGCACCTGCTCCTGCACCAGCACCAGCACCAGCAAAGAAGTAACATAATACATCAAATGAGGGGGGCCGGTTATCCTGCCCCCCTCATTTTTTTTCTGCACTATCCCCATAGAATGATTTTTAACGGCAGCGTTTTTCATTGAAATCAAACGCGTTTTGTGCGAAAAAACAATATGGTTAAATCAAAAGATGCAGCAAAGACAAAAGAACAACTTCTGAAAGAATTGGCAGAAATGCGCCGGTTGGTTAAACAAATACAAAAATCTGAAAACCGGTATAAACATTTTGAAGAAGCGTTAAATAAAAGCGAGGACAAGTACCGGAAACTTGTTGAGCTGGCAAATAGTATTATTCTGCAAATAGATACCAACGGGAACATTACTTTTTTCAATGAATACGCGCAAAAATTCTTCGGTTATACCAGAAATGAAATTATCGGTAAAAATGTGATCGGGACAATAGTCCCCAGGGCTGAATCATCCGGTCGCGATCTTACAAACCTTATCGAGACCATACGTCAGAATCCGGAACAACATGTTGTGCATGAAAATGAAAACACGCTGAAAGACGGGAGCAGGGTCTGGGTGCTCTGGGCAAACAGCATTGTACTTGATGAAAGCGGTCATGTAACGGAAATTCTTTGCATTGGCAGTGACATAACAGCTCGAAAAGAGGCAGAAAAAGTCATGCAGACTGCACGGGATGAGCTTGAAGCAAAGGTTCACGAAAGGACGTTCGAACTGAAAAAAACCTACGAAGATCTCCTCTACGAAACGGCTGAGCGTAAGGTTTATGAGGAGGCGTTACGGGAAAGCGAAACAAAATACCGGAGCATTGTTGAGGGTACCATTGAGGGCATATTCCAGACCACAGCAGAAGGAAAGTGTACGATGGCAAACACCTCTTTGGCCCGCCTGCTGGGCTATGCATCTCCCGAAAAATTTGTTTCCGCAGCTTCAAACATGGAAGAACAGATGTATGTAAATCCCGATCGGTGCATAGAGTTCAAGAACCTTCTTCAATCCAATGGATATGCGAAGGGGTTTGAGACAGAATTTTATAAAAAAGACAGAAGCAAGATATGGGTTTCCATGAATGTCCAAGCTGTTTACGATGAGCGGGGCAATTTCATTTTTTATGAGGGAACAGTTATAGATATTACATTGCGGCACGTTTTGAACGGAACCACAAGCGCCTTGTCTATGGCTGTAGAAATAAGGGACCCCTATACCGCAGGTCATCAGGCGAGGGTAACGCAACTTGCTACAGCAATAGCAAAAGAAATGAATTTTAGTGATGATCATATTGAAGCCATCCAAACAGCAGGCATGCTCCACGATATCGGAAAGATATACGTACCGGCGGAATTCCTCAGCCGACCCGGAAGTATAAGCACACACGAGCTAAGCGTCCTGCGAGATCACTCAAACGCAGGATACGAAATACTGAAGAATATAGAATATGAATACCCTATCGCCGAAATCGTATATGAGCATCATGAAAGGATGAATGGCTCAGGGTATCCCCGTGGCCTCTCAGGAGATCAGATACTTATGGAGGCGAGGATTATAGCAGTTGCCGATGTAGTTGAGTCTATGGCATCCCACAGGCCCTACAGGCCTTCCCTTGGCACCATAAAAGCGCTGAATGAAATTAAGGAAAACAGGGGCACACTCTATGATGCGGCTGTAGTTGATATCTGTCTGGGACTGTTTAACGAGAAAGGGTTTTGCTTTGAATTATAGTGTTTTTAGTTTTATATCCTCAGAACCTTTGCCCCCCTGATTTTTCTCTCTTTAAGTTCAACGAGCGCTTTATTAGCATTTTCCAGGCTGTATTCCTGTACCTCGGGTTTTATGGGGATTTCTGCCGCAAGTTCAAGGAACTCGCCGATGTCTCTCCTCGCAACGTTTGCAACGCTCTTGATCTCTTTTTCAAGCCAGAGATGGCCGGGGTAATCAAGGGCCAGAAGGGCTTCTTTGTCGATTTCCTCTTTTCTTATAGCATTAATGACCAATCTTCCGCCTTTTTCCAGATTTTTCAGACCTTCTACTATCGGTTTCCAGACAGGTGTAGTATCAATGGCGCTGTGGAGTTTTTCGGGAGGCGCATCTTCAATATCTCCTGCCCAGAAAGCGCCCAGTTCGCGCGCAAAGGCCCTTTCTCCCTCGCTCCGCGCGAAGACAAAAATCTTTGAGTGTGGATATTTATGTTGTGTCATCTGTATTACGAGATGGGCCGAGGCGCCAAAGCCGATCAAACCGAGATTGTCCCC
>JAPLKA010000051.1 GCA_026388315.1 Pseudomonadota bacterium
CACTGCTTCATCGCCTTTTTGGACCACAGGTGGGTATGCATGATGGTCTCGTCTTCATTTATATAGCCGATAAACGCTATCTCGCTCCCGGTCATTTTCAGGCACTCCTCCACAACAAAACCGGTAATCGTGTCCAGAGGGGTATCTGCCATCTGGTAAAGTTTCAGGAGTGCTTCCTGTCGTATGTCGGTGAGGAGGAGTTCTTGTTTTGCAAGCTTGTGCTCTCTTCTTAACTCCGCCTCCCTGAGTTCTCTTTGAATGGCAGGAACAAGGCGGGTGAGATTGTTTTTCATCACGTAATCATGGGCACCCGATACCATTGTTTCCACTGCAATCTCCTCGCCGATAGTGCCTGAAACAATGATAAAGGGGATATCCAGCCCTTTCTCTTTGTACAGCTTGAGCGCTTCAAGACCATTGAAATGAGGCATATTATAATCGGATATGACGATGTCCCATGTCTCTCTCTCAAGGGCCTCGTGCATGGCATCGGCGGTTCCCACCCGTTCATAGGTCAGCTTGTAACCGGCGCGTTCGAGTTGGTGGACAATAAGTAGTGTATCATCTTCAGAATCTTCAATAATCAGTGTCCGAAGTGAAATTCCCATGAAATACCTCTTTGTTAGCTGTCGGCTGTGTAGAATTAAGAAGTAAGAATAAGGGTGTATGCCAGTAAAAAGGGAACCAACGACTAACGTCCATCTGCCCCTGGTATACGGTCATTACCTTCTCAAAATACCTTTTCTCATTTCCCGAATATTTTTTTAACGTTTTCTTAAGACAGCCTGTCTGACCATAATACTTGGTGAGTATATACTTACCGGCCAGAATATTTTTCTCGGGGTTGAACAGCTCCTGTTTATGCCTTATAATGCCTGCCTTTTTTAATTCCTTTTCCCATACTGCATGACGCACCTGCATCAACCCCCATGCGCCCTCCCTGGATATGGCCTTCGGGTTTCCGGAACTTTCCACTTTGATGATTGCCTTGATGAGAGCATTGTTGATCGGATTATAATACGTCGCTGTGCCTGCCCTTAAAGCAGGAAGAAAGATAAACAGAATTCCATAGATGATAATTACATTTCTCATTGTGGCCTTCACTACATGCAAAATATGTTATACGCAAGAACCGGACAACCTTTCCATCAGATACATCCTCAACCTTTTAACCTTTTCCTTGTTGCTGCGGTAAAACGGCAGCAGTTTCTGATATTCCTTGACCTTGTTTATATCTTTAACCTCCTTAACAGCAATGTCTTTTTGGAGCCACTTCCTTACGTTATGAAATGCACCGATAAACAGGATACCGTTTTCCCCTTCCTGAAGCGTATCGTTTATCTGTTTCGCAATAAACTTGTCCCTTTTATCTAAAAGATTGTTTTTGGCGAGCTTATACTTCATGGCTGCATCGAGCTTTTGCGCCCGGCTTTTTGCCTGCGTTATCTTAAGAATCCAGTCACGCTCCTTTTTCACAAGGTTGAAATCTTCTGTCTTTACAAGGATAGCGCCTTTCCGGATGAGTTCCGAGACAATCTGATAATTCCGGCTGCCTGTCTTAACGGCTTCCTGCACTATTGTCATTCCTAATTTTCCGTCGGCCACCATGCCGTCCTGGTATACCTTAAAACCTGCCACCCCAATGGAATCAAAATGGCCGGCTATAGCATCCCAGAAACCAAGGACTGTTTCCTGGTGCCTTTTCCAGAGTATTTCCCCGAATTCCCTGAGCCCTCTTTTTGCCATATCCTCGCCCACGGAACCGAGATCCGCCTCTGTATGGATAATGGGAACGTATAATAAAGTGCGCATAACTCCTTAAACCCGTATATAGTGAATAGTCGTTAGTGAATAGTAGTCAGTTAAAAACCTATCCACTTTAATACCCTAACTTCGTCGTTCGTCGTTCGTACTTCGTACTTCGATGTACGATGTACTATGTACTATGTACGGTTTCACTGTCTTCATAACTATTCACTATTCACTGCCTTAACCGCCTTATTTCACCCTTACTTCCAATCGCTTAATCCTCTTTTTCAATTCTTTTGTCTCATCCTCAACAGCTTTTGCCTTTTTACCGTCAGATAAATAAGGGTCCTGCTGCCACCAGTTGATCCCCATCTCCATCGCCTTATCAACAGATGCGATGAGCAGCCTTATCTTGATGGTTAAAAGTTCAATGTCGGCAATCCTTATCTGGATGTCCCCCGCAATAACAATCCCTTTGTCCAGCACCCTCTCCAGTATATCGGCAAGATTGGTAGCCTGTGTTGCATGCATCATCTGTTCAGCCATAATATTCTCCTTCGTACATCGTCGTTCGTCGTTCGTCGTTCGTACTTCGTACTTCGATGTACGATGTACTATGTACGATGTACGGTTTCACTGTTTTCGTAACTATTCACTGGTTTTCTCACATCAAATCTCCCAACGGGCCGAGGTTCAGGTTCAGTTCCTCATCTTCAATACCAAAGATTGCCTGGATTTCCTGCATCTTCTTCTTTACCGCCTTCAGGCTTAATCCGAGCTTTTGAATCTCTACCGGAGAAAGCGACCCTTTCTTTACCCGTCTAAATGCCTCCTTCTCCATAAGCTTTCTTATCAACTCGACAATAGTTAAAATGAGCTTTGCCAGGCCCTGCTCTGTTTCCCTTGGACTGTCTGCGTTTATAAGCCTGGGGATATTTTCTTCAGCCTTTTTTATCTCTTTCTGTAATTTCTCGATATAAGCCCTGTCTTCTTCGGTCAATTCCCTTTCGGGGCTACCGGGGCTTCTCCCGGACAACTCCTCAGCCTTGGAAACTGAGGTGAGGATAAGCCTCAACCCCAGAAACACAAGGTCTACATCGGCTACCCTTATCACCATGTCGCCGTTGATCACCGCCCCTTTTTCCAGGACTTTGTCCAGCACATCAACCAGCGTCACCTTATCACGTTTATTTATCATGCCCTATCGCTCCTAACCGCCCGGAGCGTGAGAGCGGAAGCGAGATTTGGACAACCTGAAGTGTTTGTGCAACATGCTGTCAAGGGTTACCTCCGTTTGTAAAATTAAAAGGGGGCCAGGGGCCGCTGTATTCAAGGTGGAGTCCTTTTGCTTTAAGGTCCTCATCTATGCCCTCAAGCGCTTTCCTGAATGAATCAACCTTATCTGCGTGGACTAAAAAGGCTGCATTGAGGACCATTCTTTCTGTTTTGCCTGTCATCTCCCTGTCAAGAATCTTTGTTTTTACTGATTCTGCTGCTTCTTCCCCCAGTTTTCCGAAGAGGTTATCTAACATGGCGTCCAACTCTTTGTTTGCTTCATTGCGAATAGTCTCTTTCAACTCTTCTTCCATAAAATAGGCCATGCCTTCCGGCATTGAAGCCATTTCCTGCTCTTTCAACCGTATGTCTTCATTTTTTTCTTTAACCATCAATTCAAACCTTTCACTATCCATGAGGTATATCTTCGCACTCCATTCCTGTTTCCCCCGAATCTTATTCAACAGCCGCCTCATCTTTGCATGGTCCCTGTCAAGGGTTTCTTTCAGTCCTGTCTTATCCTTAAAAATGATGCCGAATCTCATGGGAATCACATTCACAAACCCGTTGGCCCCTCTCATGGCTTCTTCGATAACGTCTTCATGGATCACGGCCTTTTCCTTAATCCAATTAAGGTCCTCTACGGCTTTCTTCTGTATTTCTTCGGATGTAAATTTTAATAAGGAAACCCTGCTGATAACGGCCTCCAGTTCGCGGTGAATGATGGTAAATACCTCTCTTTTTCCATCAATGCCCCTTGTGTGGAATCCCGAAGTGTCTTCGGTTTTTTCTCTTATGCAGTAAAGGTATAACCCATTCATTTTTTTCACTTACTCCCTCTCTGTTTTCCAGTGAATAGTCGTCTAAAATCAGTCGTTAGTCGTTAGTGAATAGTCGTTAGTTTTGCCCTTACTATTCACTATATACTATTCACTATTCACTGTTTTCATGGCTATTCACCATTCACTGTTCACTGCCTTCCTTGCCTTCAGCCTGCCTCTTTTGCCTTCATCCTTTCGTATGACTGGACTTCCAGATTTTCATCCACCTCAATCTTATAGATATTGCGATCCTTCACCTTTGTTGACAGTCCGATAGATTTAATGAATGAGCTTTCTTCATAGACTTCGATTTCTCCTTCCCATCCGCCGGGTGTCTTTGCAATTCTTATAGCCTTGGCGTCCTCCACCGAAAGCGTCCTTTTCAAAAACTCACTCATCGCCCGGGCAGCTTCATCTATATTTGCCATGTGTTACACCTCCTTTTACTTCCGTATGAACGTGGGATGTCCGCTCACCCTGTTCGCTTGGACGTCCGCTTTGCTTGGACGTAAATGCCTTAACATCCTACGTCCGAAGGAGCCGGGTACCCACGAAGTGGGTGTTGACTGTACGTCCTACGTCCCACGGTAAGTCGGGGTCGCATCTTCCTCTCCGTGAATTGCATCTAACCGTTCAAGAAGTTCCTTTTCCTGTCTCGTATATGCCTCTTCATCTATCTCATCCAGTTCAAAGCGTAACTGCAATTCCATGAGCCGTTCTTTTATAAGCCCCTCATCCGACATCTCTCTTTGAACCATATCGTTGATCTTCTCGCTCAGCCAGATAAGACCTTTTAACGGTGAAAGAACTATGTCATCTACAATAAACATCGTATCCCTTCTTCTTTAGGGTTCCAGGGTTCGAGGGGTCAAGGGGTCGAGGGTTCGAGCAAAAATTCCTTGGCCCCTGTTATTACCTGTCTCCTGTCCTTTACCCTTGACCCCTTGAACCCTGGAACCCTGTTTTCAATACTCCTCCGTCCTGATCGTCAGATTCACAAAATTAAAGGGGGGTATCTTTCCCACGTATTTGAACCTGACCATATCGCCTCTTGACTCTGCAAGCTCGTTGACCCTTGTATCAAACATGGATTCATCCTTCTCGTGTACAAGAAATGCGGCATTGAGTATCATCATCTCACCGTATGCCGGATTTGTTTTTGTTTCTATTGCCAGAGGAGACAACAGGCTCAAGATGGAATCCTTGCATGATTCCCGCTCCTCCTGAAGAGCAACCTCGACCATCTTTCCTATTTCCATACGCTGATAGTGCGTCTTTTCAGGAGGCAAACCCGTTAATTTATCCTTGAGCTTCCTGATTTCGTCGTTTTGTTCGAGGATATGCCTGTAAACCGCATCTTCCTTAAAGATGGCCTTGATTCCAAGCTCTTTCTTGTTCTCCAGGCTCTCCAATAATGCCTTAAAACTGTCGTATTCCTTTTCAAGGATCTTTTTCACCTTCTCTTCATCCTTTGCAATCGTGCAGAACCTGACCGGCAAAACCGTGTGGGCTTCCATTACCTCTTCGATGACCCGTTCATGGGGAATCAGATTCTCACGGGCAACAGGATATTTTTTGACAGGCGATTTGCTCACTACAGCCCCGAGATCTTGAAAGGACAGGGTGTATACATCGTCACCCCTGCCGCCGATGCCTATGGCGCCAAACGACAGAGGTCCCTTTGACTCGATTATGCAGTATATGTATATGCCTTCTTCCATTACCTTATCTTACCCTCCGCTCACGCTTTGCGCAGGCTAAAGCCTGCGGCTACCTGCCTTTTTTACTATTCACTATTCACTAACGACTATTCACTGCCTTCATTTCTCCCACTCTTCCTGATAGATGGTGATATTGACAAAATTATAAGGGGGTAGGGGTCCCACATACAGAAACTTCATCCTGTCTTTGTGCGTTTCGCCTAACTCCTCCATAATGTTGTCAAATTCCTTTTCCCTTCCCTTGCTTACTAAAAATGAGGCATTGATAAACATCTCGTCCCCTATGGTGTTGCTCAGCTTATAATCAAAGGCTGAGGCCTTTAAGGCGTCAACAATCTTTTCCGCTTCTCCATCCTTTTTGTTCTTCAAGGCAGCCTCAACGAGTTTGCCCAGCCCTACCTTTGCCTGTATATCCTTTTGTTCTGCATCCCCTTTCAGCCTTCTCTTTATTCTTTTGATCTCTTTATCTTCCTCTGCAATCTCCTTAAAGATACCGTCCATATCCTTCCACAACCCCTTAACCCCGAGTTCCACTTTGTGATCCATGTCCCTTAGCAGATTTTTGAATTCCCTGTACCTCTTGAACAGGAGGCTACGTATCTCATCGGTGTTTGAGGCAATAGTACAGAACCTCACCGGCAAAACAGCATATTCTTTCATCACCTCTTCAATAACCTTTTCATGGGCCAGGATATTTTCCCGGTTGACCACAAGTTTCGTTAACGGGTGACTGCTGATTACCATTGCAAGGTCATCAGCACCGATAGTGCTCACCTTATCGCCTCTGCCCCCGATGCCGATAGGACCGAAATCTCTGTCCTGCTGTGTGCCTATAATGCAGTATATGTATTTTCCTTCCTGTTCCATTATTATTCCTTTATCCTTATAATTATTGAATTCCCTGCAAAGTCTTCTTCTTTCATAGAACAGCTTTCTTGCTGACAATATACAGAGAGCAGCCTGTATGCCTTTGTGATTTCATCATATTCCATTTCTGCTTCTACCTTCTGTGTATCGGATTGTGTATCGGATTGTTTATCAGGATGATATTTAACTGCCGCATATTTGTAAGCCTTTTTAATATCTTCTTTTGTTGCAACGTCATCGAGCGCCAGTATTTCCCTTGCCCGGTTAATCTCTTCGAATTGCAGCTTTTTTATTTCAAGGACATAAAAGTTGTAGGGAGGGAGGGGGCCAATATACTTGAAATGGACCTTTCCGCCGAAATCGTTGTTTAACTCATCCAGCCTTTCTTCAAAAGGAATGCGCATGCCATTATCAATAAAAAAGGCTGCATTGAGAATCGTCATATCGTCCGGCATTGTATATTCTTTCATGTTCCGGCACAGGCCTTTTAATGAGTCCTTTATGACATGGGCGTATTCATCCTTTTTCTTATTCAAATTACTTTTGATGAGCATACCCATTTTTATCTGATCATCGACTGTTATACTTTCCTTCTTATTGAGGAGGGATTGTTTCAATGCCTTTACCTCTTCTTGTTCGGATACCTCTTTGATGACAATATTCAGATCAACCCAGGTGGCTACAACATCAATCTCTATCCTGCCTTCAATCTTTTCAAAAATCTCTTTAAACATCCGGTGTCCCTTAGTAAGGACTTGCATCACCTCGTCTTCATTGAGAACATACGTCCCCAGCCTCATAGGGATGATGGTAAATTCCTGCATTACCTTCTCAATCACCAGTTGATGCTGAATAAGGTGTCGCGCTGCCGCATCGCCCGGCAGATTTGTATAATCAATTATTCCGGAGTTGCTTACTACCGCAGAGACATTCATATAGGGGACGGTGTAAATGTCGTTTGAGGTCAACAGGCCGGAACCTGCTGCATGGGATCCGGTATTCATTACGCCGTATATGTATTTACCTGTATTGCTCATATATCATCCTGCCCCGGGAGTATGGGGTCAGCCCTTGACATTTGACAATGGCTTCTTGTCAAATGTCAAGGGCTGACCCCTGTGTTTCCTTCTGCTTTTGCACCAATTGTAACGCCTCCTCGAAATGCCTCTTTAATATTTTCAATCCCTGACCACTGTCTCCTGTCTCCTGCCCTTTACCCTCGACCCCTCGACCCCTTGAACCCTGATTTATATATTCTCTTATTGCCAGCATAGAGGCCTTCCGGCATAAAAACTCTATATCAGACCCGGCCAGATCGCCAGCTTCCTTTGCCAATTCACGTAAATTCACATCCTTAGCGAGAGGTTTGTCTTTGGTGTGGATTCCAAATATGGCAAAACGTGCGTCTTCGTCGGGGAAGGGCAGCTCAATGACAAGATCGAATCTTCCACCCCTCAGGAGTGCAGGGTCAATCATATCCACCCGGTTGGTGGCAGCAAGCACTACCACTCCCTTAAGTTCTTCAATGCCGTCCATCTCGGCCAGAAATTGGCTTACGACCCGTTCCGTCACGCCGGACTCCCCGATTCCCGAACCCCTTCTTGGAACGATGGCGTCGATCTCATCAAAAAATATGATTGACGGTGAAGCCTGTTTTGCCGTTTTGAATACTTCACGGACACCCTTCTCGCTTTCACCGACAAATTTTGACATGAGACTGGGCCCCTTTATGGAGATAAAATTGACTTTTGTCTCGCTTGCAACCGCCTTTGCAAGCAGGGTCTTTCCTGTACCGGGGGCTCCATGAAGGAGAATCCCTTTTGGCGGGTGTGTGCCGGCTGTCTTAAAGACATCGGCATATTTTATAGGCCATTCTACCGCTTCCTTTAATTCCTGCTTAATGTCATCGAGGCCTCCCACGTCATTCCACCTTACATCCGGCACCTCAACGAACACCTCCCGTATGGCAGAGGGCTCAACCTCTTTCATGGCGTCGTAGAAGTCATCCATCGTTACTTCCAGCTTCAGGAGTGTTTCGTAAGGGATTTCATCCATTTCAAAATCAATCTTCGGTAAAATCTTCCGGAGCGCAGACATGGCCGCCTCCCTTGCCAGCGCCTCGAGGTCTGCGCCTACGAAGCCATGGGTAATCTCGGCCAATTTTTCCAGATCGACCCCGTTGGATGCTGCATCGCTTCCCTGACGTGTTTCCCCTGATAAAGGCATGCCCCTTGTATGAATCTGTAATATATGCAATCTCCCGTTTTTATCGGGGATGGGGATTAATATTTCTCTGTCAAATCTTCCCGGCCTTCTTAAAGCCGGATCAAGGGTATTGGGAATATTTGTTGCCCCGATGACAATCACCTGACCCCGCGACTGTAAACCATCCAGAAGCGACAGGAGTTGGGCGACAACCCGCCGTTCAACCTGTTTCTCTCCGCCCATGTCTTCCCTTTTCGGCGCAATGGCATCGATCTCGTCAATGAAGATTATGGCAGGGGTGTGCTTTTGGGCATCGTCAAATATGCCCCTCAGACGCCCTTCGCTTTCCCCGTAAAATTTACCCATAATTTCCGGCCCGCTGATGCTTGTAAAGTAGGCTTCAGTCTCGTTCGCCACGGACCGGGCGATCAATGTCTTCCCTGTTCCGGGAGGCCCATAGAGCAGTACGCCCTTTGGCGGGTCAATCCCGAGTCTCTCGAATATCTGCGGGTATTTCAGGGGCAGTTCAATCATCTCCCTGATCCTTTGAATCTGATACCCGAGTCCTCCGATGTCTTCATAGGAAATTTTTGTAGTTTTCTGCTCCCCTGTCTCTTTCGATTCTATTATTATCTGTGTTCCCGGGTTTATCACTACCACACCATCGGGGTTCGTGGTGAGAACCTTGAAATCGCTTGACCGGGAACCAAAAAGGGTAACCCTTACCCTGTCTCCTGTGATTACCGGCAAACCCTCAATAAGTGTACCGATATATCTGGCATCCCTGTCTTTTTGGGGCAGGCCTGAAAGCGTCAGCGGAGAAAGCGTGATCCTTGTCGCAAGTTTGTGGTTTGCCTTCCGGATGTTTACCTTCTCGTCTATCCCGACCTTTGCATTCTCCCTTGTAATACCGTCCATCTGGATAAGCCTTTTCCCTCTCTCTTCAACATAACAGGGCATCAGCTTCACAGGGGTCTTTCTTTTCCCTTCAATCTCCACGATATCGCCTACATCCAAAGCGAGCATTTTCATGTCATCGGGGTCAATCCGGACAATAGCCCTTCCGACATCCTTCGGCAGCGCCTCCTTTACCTTAAAAGCCATAATTACCTCTTTGTTTTTCTTTTTCATCGTTTCTCCGATCTTTTTTCAAATGTTCTGAAGGGTTGCCTTCCCTCGCCTGGAGGCCTCCCCGGTTTGGGGAGGCAGGCGAGGATTTGGAGGGGGTTGTGTCGAGGGGGGATTGAATCAGCAATTCCTTAAAGTGTTCCAGTGCATCAATGCCCTTTACTTCCAGCGGGTTCAGCGGGGTAACTGTAATCCGGATATCGCCCGTTTTTTTTCTTAAATATTCGATATATGTTTCCTGCCCCTTTCTTTTCTCTCTGCAGAATTCACAATGGTCGTTCTCCGGCACTACATTATTAATCACTAATTGTTTCACCTTTATCCCGTATGCATTCAGGTCGCCTATCATCCTCTGTGTTTCCTGAACAGCCATGTCCTCCGGGATTGTAACAACAATGAATTCGCATCGCTTACCGTTTTTGAAGAGACTGTGTATCCTGGTGACGGTCTTTTTCATTTCCACAAGAAAATCATCGCCTTCATCAGGCTTGTATTTACCGCCGAAGGTTGTTGCCACATAGCGGTATTTCCATCGCATCTTTGCCATGACCTTGATCCAGTCATCCAGCATATCAGGCAGGGTTAAAAGCCTCAATGCATGACCAGTAGGCGCTGTATCGACAACAAACTTGTCGAATCTCCCTTCTTCTATCAGGTCTATTATTGTTTTCAGCCCCATGACCTCATCTATGCCGGGGATGGGAAGGGCAAAGACCGATTCAACATCTTCCGGGTCTAAATAGGTAGAGGTATCAATAATTTTCTTAATTTCTTTTTCGTATTTTGCTTTGAAGGCCGAGAAGGCCTTTTTTGCGCTTATTTCGATTGCACTGAGGTTTTTTACGCCTTTAATATCTTCAATGCCATCGCCAATCTTTTGCCCCAGACTGTCCGAAAGGGAATGGGCAGGATCGGTAGAGATAATTAATGTTTTGAATGTTTCTGATAAATAGAGACCGGCACTTGCAGCGCAGGTTGTTTTTCCGACACCGCCCTTACCGCCAAAAAGAATCAGTTTCAAAGAGGCATCGTTCAGTCCGGTCAGTCCCATCAAGAATCCCCATCATTTCTTTATTTTGATCTCCAGCATACCATTTTTAAAAGAAGAGGTGAACGCCTTGTTCTTTCCCTCAGCCGGCAGTAGCATTTCCTTGCGATATTTTCTGTCTCCGCTTTTTGCAGAAATGTTCAGTATATCCCCCTTAAGGTCAATCTTTATATCGTTCTCATTCACGCCAGGCATTTCCGCATATACCCGGATCTCATCTTTTTCATCAAAAATATCGGTGATGGGTTCCCTTTCTTCCTCGACTTTTGCGCCACGAGGGGTTTTTTTAATGTTGCCGAAATGTTCAACAACCGGTCTTCCCCCTGTTGCCGTTTTTATAGAAAATCCGAAGACGCCCTTCATACCGTCTTTCAGGTTGCTTAAATCTATTTCGCCCCTTTTATTTATCTCGCCGCCTGCCTTTTCCAGTTCAGACGCCAGGTCCACCAGCTTCTCAATACCCTTAAACAAGCCACCCAGTTTCAGATCTCCTATCCCGAAATCAATATTAAATGCATCGTCGCCTTTTTTACTGCCTTTCTTTTCGTCTGCCATAATGTTCTCCTTCCTTCAGATTCAGTCGTTAGTCGTTCGTTAAAATCCGTACTTCGTCGTTCGTCGTTCGTACTTCGATGTACTATGTACTATGTACGATGTACGATGTACGGTTTCACTGTCTTCACTAATATCTGACCGACATCGTCCTCAAAGGGTTCGCCTTTGTATGCTTAACGGTCTTTATTTCGCCGTCTCCCCGTATCTCTTCCTGCAATCCCGCAATCAACTTATTTATATCGCTCAATAAGCGACCCGCTATTTTCCTTTTCTTTTCCAGTATGAAAGTTTCTTTCTCCAGCCTGTCCTTCTCTTTCTTCAGTGTATAAAGGTCAAGATAGGGAGACCTCTGCACCTTCGGGATAGACCGTGCACCGATGGAGTGCATGCTTCTTATGTTTTTGATTGTTGCAATCTCATGTAAAGCTTTCATGTATATGACCTCCCGCCTCGCACAATATTCTACACTGTCAGTTACTGTGTGTTGTCACTAAACCTTCTACAATCTCCTTCACCCTGTTTTGATTTGTTTTAGAGCCCACCCTGCTTGTAACGGACGACAACACGTCCTGGCACATCCGGCTGAACATCCCGTTCGAACGGGCAGGCGATAAATTCTGGACCTTTGCGGCCTTTGCAATCATAATGCAAGCGCGAATGGTCGGCGCAAATTCGCACTTGCCCGATTCTCTTAAGCCCCGGACGATCTTTACTATCATTTCTACATCCTTTTTAGGAAGTTTTGATTTTGCATGGGTAATGGCAATTTCCGTTTCATAGTCAAAGTGGTCTAAATCCATCGTTACCATTCTATCCCTCAGGGCGTCCTGACTTCTGTGCACGCCTGCATATTCCTCGGGGTTACTGGTAAACAGTGCGGTAAAATCAGGGTGTACCTTCAAATATGGCCCTTCCGCACTTCTTCCTGCCGGCAAATCCATAATCCGTTCCTGCAGAATAGACAGGAGGATATTGTTCGCCTCCGGACGTGATCGCGTAAATTCATCATAGACAAGGGTAAACCCGTACTTGCATGCCACGGTAAGACGGTTATCAACCCATCTCTTGACCATGTCTTCCTCTGTCTTGAGAACCCTTGATTGAAAACGGTCAACCACCTTTCTCATCCTGTAGCCATATTCACCGCCTACAAGATTGGATGTGGTAAACTCCTCATCCCCATGAATTAACACAACCGGTCTCCCTATCCTGCTTGCAACGTGCATGGCAAGCGTAGTTTTACCGGTGCCTGAAACGCCCCTGAAATGAACCGGAAAGCCTGCCTTTATGTAGAAGACTGCCCTGTTGCTCACATCCTTTATGAATTTTGTCTCCACAAAGTCAGGTAAAGCAGACGGCTCCAATATTGTCATGTTTTCTTCAATCATGCCGGTTTTCCTCCCAAAATGTTCTTCATATCCTTCCAGATTCTTTTCGCCTCAGCCAAATCCGCCCTCACTTCCTTTTCACTTTTCTTGAAGTCATCCCTCATTGCATTGACATCTTTCAAAAGGTTGTCCCTGTTTTCCTTTAAATCCTTTTTCAGGTCTTTGCCCATTTCCGCATGAAGCCTTCTGGTTTCATCGAGAAATCTTGCAGTATCTTTTTTAATGGCATCAGTCCGGTCTTTCAGTTCCTGTATGCTGTTTTTTCTATCCTTATGGCCTGCCAGAATATCTTCAGATAGATTTCTCATACCACCCGAAAAATCATCCATAATAAACCTCCTCTCTCATCCGAATTATTACTACCCCTTTACCTCCACAGATAATGCAGGGAAGTCCACTATCCTTTGTCGTGCCGGTGCCTTTACATCCAGAACACTCTTCCGTTGCGCCTTCAACTGTTACCATACCTTTGCCGTTACATACAGTGCAGGTAACCCGGGTATAAGGATAGACACCGGTAGCTTTGCAAAAGGCACATTTAATTGCCGGCTCTACAACCCCGACCTTACCCGTGCCTCCGCAGACCTGACACGTGGCAAGTTTGGAAAGGAGGTCAAAGGGGTCTATTCCTTTCCCTTTACAAAAGGCACACTTTATCTCTTTCATGCTTCACGACCTTCTTCTCTTATAGTGGAAAATATAGGTTTTCCTCTTTCCTGACCTTACCTTCGTCTAAAAGTTTCTTTGCTACCATGCCCAGTCTCATCCTTGTTGCCCCAAGTGCAGTCTCCATATCGCCTACCCTTACACCTTCCCGATGGCCCTTAATAAATCCCAATACCTTCTCTTCGAGGTCCATCCCAGGGGACACTTCCACTTCTTTGGCAGCCTCTTTAATTGCCTCTTTGACAGGCATTGCCTTTACATCTTCTTCCACTTCTTTGGCAGCCTCTTTAATTGCCTCTTTGACAGGCATTACCTTTACCTCTGTCGCCACCTTTGCCACCCTTGCCACCTTTGCCACCTTTGGCGCTGCGGTCTCAACTTTTAATCCTGTCAGTGTTGATATCGTTTCCCAGGCGCTTCTTGCCTGTCCCATATCGGCATGGTATTCCTGCAAAAGTTTCCTGATCCCGCTTGCCATATCGTTTGCATATGCAGCCAGACTTTTTCTTAAGGCATCGCTCATCCTGCCGTGAGATTTTTCAAATTCTTTCAGTTTGTTCTTCACATAGGTTTCGATATTTTTTACGTCGTTGGCAAGTTTGTTCTTAAGCTCAGTCGACATCTCGCCCCGTGTTTTTCTGAAGCTGTTCACCATTGAGCTTACATCCCTGGTCAGGTCGTTTACAAAATCCGACAGGTTCTTTGCCTGATCGTCGCTCATGTGCTGATGATCCTTGTGGAAATCCTCGATCATGGCATGAACGTTATTCGTAAGCTTTGCTACAAAATCACTGAGGTTTTTAGCCTGCTCACTGCTCATCTGTTGATGGTCTTTCAGAAACTGTTTGAGCATCTTTTCAGTGTTTTTCACAAGATTGTTTGAAAAGCCCGACAGGTTCCTTGCCTGCTCGCTGCTCATCTTTTTATGGTCTCTGTGAAAGCCTTTCAGCATACCGTCCACGCTTTTGGATAGACCATTCACGAAACCTGCCAGGTCCTTTGCCTGCTTGCTGCTCATATTCTGTCGCTCTTCCGCAAAATCCTGTAAGGTCTTTTTCGTATCGATGACCAGATCGCCAAGGGCCTTTATCCTCACATTATGTGAAGTAATAATCCGGTCCGATAAATCTTTCATACTATTTGCTATACCCATGATTGCTATACCCATGACTACCTCCTCTTTATTCTGGATCGTGTTGTCTTCATGCTGTCTGTAACTGTGCTGATTCACGTCTTTTTCCTCTGAATACGCTGAGCATTATTTGCACATCTTCTCTTCTTTCCCGTTGTCGCGCTGCCCTTTCCCTGGATTGGGCCTCAAACTGCCTGAGCGTCGTTTTTAAATCCCTTATCCTGAGTTCCTTCCCCTTTGAAAGAAGTTCTCCAAGGGTATGGGATAACTCGCCCTGTTCTTTCTGAAACATCTTCAGCTTGCCGGTAACTTCCGCCTTTCTCTCTTCCTGCTCCCTAATGATATCTTTGAGCATCCCATGGAATTCATTGATTCTGGCGATATTATCCTTATTCAGACCATCTTTGAAACTTCCCAGATTTTCCTTTAACTGCCTTGCCATCTCTCTCTGTTCCGTAAGGTAGCTGTTGAGCAGGCTCTTCACTTCCCTTTCTCTGTCGTCCTGAGATAAGAGAATGGCATTCATCATAATATCAAAGTCCTTTTTCCTGAGGGATTCATTCTTTGCAAGGGTATCCCGGAGTTGGACTTTTAACGTTTCCCTTTCATGATTCGTATTTGAAAAGGATTCCTGAAATTCACCAAGAACCATCTGTGTGTTATCGAAAATGGAGTTCATACTCTGAAGTCTTTCTTCGTATGAAGAAATAATTTCCTCTGTTGCAACATGTTTTAAATTTAAGGCATCCGCCATATCGTCCCCACCTCTTGCATTAAAGAAAGTTCCTGGCGTGTCATGCTTTCCGACTCTTTAACCCTGTAGTGAAAAGGCTTGAGGATGACGCGGCAGGAACCCTTATCCGCCGTCTTTAGCGGAGTTTTGGGAAACCTTTACGCTGCCGTTGCAGTGAGGCCAATTGCTTCAGCATACTTCAGATAGGTTTCCACTGATGCCACAACAATCCTGGCTTCGATAGCGAGTATTTCAATACCCACCAGAGAAACCCTTACCCATGCATCGACGACTACACCCTTGTCGAGAATTCTGTCGATGACTTCCACCAGACTTGAAGAACCTATTGCTTTTTCTACTGCCATAAAGCACCTCCGTTTTTATTCCGCTTTTTTTAAGGGGAGCGGTGAACCCGACCTTTTCAAGCTCCTGCGCTTTCCTTTGCGCTTAACGCCTTCTTGACAGTTTTCAGAAGGGCGTTTACATCAAAAGGTTTATCGAAGAAATCATAAGCCCCTAATTCGAATGCCCTTGCCTTAACTAATTCGTTCCCGTAAGCAGAGATCATGATTGTGCACAATGCAGGCGCTATTTCTCTCATTTCTTTCAAAACATCCAGCCCGCTCATATCAAAAAGTTTATAATCCAGGATCAAAAGGTCACAGGCTTCGGTTTTTAGTTCGTTAAGCGCCGATTTGCCGTCATTTGCTATTCTTACCATATACCCCTCTGACCTTAGAACGTCCGATATTACCTGGCACATATCCTCATTATCATCTACAACCAAGATATTCCCCATTCGCTTCCTGCATTCTGATAAAGCATCATCTATGCCAAATGTGATGATTGTCACACAATTATTTTAAGCTGAATTCCAACCGCTTGATAGGATGAGGTATTTAAATTTGTAACCAGACGTTTACGGTGTTATTACGATAGAGGCGGGCGGGAAAATAAGGAGGAAACGTATGAACATTCTTACAGAAGTGTAGAGCATATCTTACAGACCATTACTCCATCCCAAACTTTTTCAGCCTGGCATAGAGTGTCATGCGGTCTGTTTTGAGCATTTTCGCGGCCTTTGATTTGTTGCTGCCGGTTAAAGCAAGCGCCTGTCTGATAATATTTTTTTCAACATTGTCCATTTGTTTCTGTGCAATCTCATGAAGCGAGACACCTCTCCTCAATTCAGCCAGGATATCGATATTTTCTGACAGGCTATCCGTATCCGAATGAGGTTCTGTTATGGCATCCAATGCAAGGCATGTACCGGTGATCTTGTCTGAATCTGTCAGGAGCGCCGCCCTTCTCACCGTATTTTTTAATTCCCTCACATTCCCGGGCCAGTGATAATCGAGAAAGGTTTTCATTGCTTCAGGAGAAAAGTCCTTTATGTCTTTATTGAATTCTTTTTTGGCTTCTTCCAGAAAACGGTTTGCCAGAAACGGAATATCCGTCTTTCTTTCCCTCAAAGCGGGCAAAACAACAGGGAACTCGTTAAGTCTGTGAAACAAGTCGCTTCTGAATGTCCCTGCCTTCAGTGCATCGGGGAGGTCAACATTTGAGGCCGCAATAATCCGGACATCAACCTTTATATCCCTCTTTCCGCCCAGATGCTGGAGTTTTTTCTCCTGCAAGATCCTTAATAATTTTGCCTGGGCTGAATCCGGCAGGTTTGTTACCTCATCTAAAAATAGAGTGCCCCCGTTCGCCTGTTCAAATTTACCCTCCTTGAGGGCATCTGCACCCGTAAAAGCGCCTTTTTCATAGCCGAAGAGCTCACTCTCAACAAGGGATTCCGGTATGGCGCCGCAATCTATGGCAACAAAGGCCTTGTCGCTCCTCTGACTTTTTTTATGTATCAGTTGCGCAACCAGATCTTTCCCTGTTCCGCTTTCTCCCTGCACCACCACCGTCATATTTGTAGGAGAAACCATATCAATCTGCTTCAAAATCTGTTTCATCCTTTGACTTTCTCCGGTAAGCTCTACTATCAGGTCTGAGGCGGTTTTTTCACCCAATTGCCTCCGCAGGCTCTGAACTTCTCTGCTCAGGCATTGTGTCTGCAGGGCTCTCTTTATGGCAATGAGCAGTTCGTCATTATCAAAGGGTTTCGTGATATATTCGAAGGCGCCCAGTTTCATTGCCCGTACAGCCCCTTTTATATCTCCATAAGCGGTCAGCATGATAATGATAAGGTCGTTATTGAGCTTCTTTATCTCTTCAAGAACCGCCATCCCGTCCATATCGGGTAACCGTATATCAAGCAAGACAAGATCGGGTGACCATCTCTTTGCCTCTTTCAATGCCTTTTTACCGTCTCCGGCAACCAGCGTTTCATACCCTGCGCTCTTCAATATATTGAAAAGGAGAAACTGCATATCTTTGTTATCTTCGACTATTAAAATTTTTGCCATCCGCATAAATCCTTTTTAACTTTCCCTTGAAATCGGCAGTTTTATGGTAATCTCTGTACCTTCCCCAACTATGCTGTTGATGGAAAGCCTTCCTTTGTGAGAGCTTATTACCTGGTCCGCAAGGCATAATCCCAATCCTATGCCGGTGCGTTTCGTGGTAAAAAAGGGGTGAAATATGTTATCGAAATCTTCCTGCGGGATACCCTTGCCTGTATCCAGGATACTGATAATTACCTGATCTTTATCAAAATGCGGATAGGCGTTAATGGCAATTTTCCCACCTTTCGGCATAGCCTCAACGGCGTTTAAGATAAAATTAAGAAGCGCTTTTTCTATCCGTTCTTTATCCATTAAAATATGCGGCAATCTCCTCGATACCTTCTTATGCAAGAGTATATGCTGTTTTTCACACCGTGTTTTTACAAGATCGCATACACTGCTTATCAAATCGCTTATGTCTCCCGGCTCAAGAGAAACCTCACTCGGTTTTGCAAGGTCTATCAGGTCTTTTATAATTTTATTTGCATGTTCGGAGTTTCTCAACATGATCCTCAGATGTTTCTTTATCTCTTCATCAAGCTCGTATTTGGCGAGGCAAAACTGGGCAGATGCACAAATATTCGCAAGGGGATTCCTGATTTCATGGGCTATACCCGATGAAAATTTTCCCAGAAGAGCCAGTTTTTCAATCTGGATCAATTCTTGCTGGGTCTCTTTCAGCTCTTCGTAAGCCTCTGCTAGGGCATCCTTTGCCTGCCTGCGTTCTGTCATGTCATGGATGACAAGGACAGCAAAGCTCCCGTCTATCGGGTTTTTTTCATTTTGCTGAGTACGGACAGGTCTTATCCGTATATCGAGATACCGCTTCAATGCCTCATCCTTTACCTCTAATTCTGAGGGTTTACCTGCCGCTGAATCCTTTAAACCGTTTGATATGAAACCCTTGAGGTAGCAGTCAAACTTCGTACAATATGGATGGAGAACGTCATGCGGCGCCTGTCCTCTCACATCGCCGGGATGTCCGAGGCTCCAGCTTTCCGCTCCCCGGTTGGAACGGATAATATATCCCTTTTCATCGAGGAGCAAAACAAGCTCGCCGAGGGAATCAACCAGAGATTCCCACTCCTGTTTTGCCTGAAAGATCTTTTCTGTATTTTCTGCAAGCTCCTTTTTCCTTTGTTTGCGGCTGGTAATGTCTCTTAAATAAGAAAGAGAAGCAGGTTCTCCACGGAACGGTATGTTTGTTGCGGAAACCTCAATATAAACCGTCTCGCCATTTTTTTTTGATACCTTTCATTTCATATATGGACGGTACGGATTCGTTTTTCTGTCTTCCCCGGTTATTCTTCATGACACGTTTACGATCATCGGGGTGCACTGTGAGTGATATGGGTTTCCCGACAACCTCTTCCATCCGCTCATAGCCGAAAATCTCCAGAAACCTTTTGTTCACAAAGATGTGGTTATCGCCACGCACGATGGCAACACCGTCATTTGAATGTTCTATTGCGATCCTGTAACGTTCTTCAGATTCCTTAAGTTTTTTCTCAAGTTTGTGCTTATGCAGGGCCATAACGATGGCAGTCCGGAGCTCCCGCGATTCAAAAGGTTTGACAATATAGCCAAAAGGTTCTGTCAGTTTTGCCCGCTCTACAGTTTTCTCATCAGTATGGGCCGTGAGATATATAACAGGTATATCGAACCGGGAACGGATGTTTGCTGCAGCTTCGATTCCGTCCATCTGTCCCTGGAGTTTTATGTCCATAATGATGAGGTCGGGTCGGGTTTCTTCTGCTGTACGGATTGCCTCGCTGCCTGTAGTTGCCGGAGCCGGCGCCGAATAACCCAGATTGATGATCTTGTTTCTGATACTCTCGCCGATAATAAAATCGTCCTCAACAATAAGAATGTGAATTGCGCTATTCATTGTTTTTTGCCTCGCTCCTCATTGCGGATTGTGGAACAGTGAACAGTGAATAGTGAACAGTTAAAGGCATCTTATTAAGCTCATTGTCATTCCCCCGTTCGGGGACAGGACTCTTTTGCCATATTTTCAAATCCTTGAAATTTTTAATCTTATTTTCCATTTTTTATCTGCCTTTCCCGCTCTTCACTCTTTGCGCAGGTTAAAACCTGCGGCTACCTGCCTCTTTTACCTTTTCACTATTCACTATCTACTACCTACTATTCACTGCCTTTTTCACTATTCACTGCCTTAATCACCGTTTCCCACCTTCACAGCAAGCGTCTTGGTGGACAGGCGCCGATACGCCGTCTCGCCGGTTCGGTTCTTCTTGCCTGCTCACACCTGAGGGGGCCTTTTCTTCTCCGGCGCAGGTTCCGGGGCTATCGGTATCCGCAGTTCCACTAAAGCACAGAAAACATGCAGCTCATCAAGAAGTGTTACAAGGTCGGGCTTTGTGTATTTTGCGAAGCCCATCTCAATGCGTGATTCAAATGATCGTAAGCTGGCAATCTGCTTCTTCATAGGTAGGGGCTTCGTTTTGCCTGGGGCCGGCTTGACCTTCTTCCATGCTGTAAGCAAGTTATTCAGGACGGGGTTGGTCACCGGCGTCTTCATTATGTTGGCAAATATCTGCATGAGGTCTGGGCAATCGAGGTTCGCGGCAAAGAGATATCCCTGGGAAACGGGCAGTGTCCCATCTGAAACTGCCGCCTGAATCTCAGGAGAAAGTTTTAAAAGTGAAAGCCCGTTAAACAGTGTATTTATTGACTTTCCGGTGATTTCGATAATTGCCCCAACCGTTGGGGCAATTTTATCAGACAGGTCATCAGGCCTCCGCTTGTAGAGTATCAACTCGTTCATTAATCCATTCACATCATACCCCTTATCCGGGTGTTTCGCCTGAACAAATGCCAATATCCCCTTGGCCTGATCCATAGGGTTTAAATCTTCTCGCTGGAGGTTTTCTGTCAACTGCAAGGCTATAGTCTCACCTGATTCCTTACCTGCTTCTATGACCCGCACCGGTACGAATTCATGTTCGAGCTGCCGGGCTGCCTCCAGACGTCTCTCCCCGCAGATGAGTGTGTATGAGTCGCCTTCCGGTCCCGTTACAAGGAGAGGCTCTAAAATACCTTTGTCTTTGATCGATTGTATGAGTGACTTGAACGAGTCTGCTTCAATATTGATATTCGATCGCACCTGTTCCAACACGACGATATTCCCAATAGGAACATAGAGAAACTCCGGGTTTACACTCGTCTTCTTCGTTGCCATATTATTTCCCCCTTTTTATTACTTCAGTGAATAGTCGTCAGTTAAAAACCTATCCACTTTAATACCCTTACTTTGTCGTTCGTTAAAAGGCCGTAGTTCGTTATTCGTCGTTCGTACTTCGATGTACGATGTACTATGTACCATGTACGATGTACCATGTACGGTTTCACTGTCTTCATAACTATCCACCATTCACCTTGTCCTGCCTTCGGCAGTATTAAGGCTTACACGCTTCACGGCCTTTTTCACATCTCGATCAGGTGATAACTGGTGCTGCGGCCGCCGGAGGGGTCTTTTCTCAAGACGCCACGCTCCACAAGATCCTGAATATCCCGCAAAGCTGTGTCTTGTGAACACTTAGCCAGTTTAGCCCATCTTGATGATGTCAGCTTGCCTTCGAGACTATCCGGCAACTTGTTGAGAATCAACCGCTGGCGGTCATTAAACGACAAGGTGGAGCAAGATTGCCAGAAGCGGGCCTTCCTGAACACATTCGCAAGCGTGACTTCCACATCATCAAAGGCGTGGTTCAGGCAGTCCAGGAACCATTCCAGTCCCTCTGTAATGTCAAGCGTTCCTTTTTGTGCATCCTCCAGCACCCTGTAGTAGACATTCCGCTCCTGCAGGATCTGCGCTGACATACTGTAGAACCGCTGTGCGCTTTGCTCTGATCGAGCCAGCGTCATATCGGCGATGGCGCGCGCAATGCGCCCATTACCGTCTTCAAAAGGATGGATGGTCACGAACCAGAGATGGCCGATACCTGCCCGCAAGACGAGATCCGTACCATCGTTACCGTTGAACCAGTCGAGAAAGGCCGTCATTTCCTTCTCCAGTCGGTGGGCGGCGGGAGCTTCAAAATGCACATGCTCGTGATCGATCGGACCCGAGACGACCTGCATCGGCCCTTTCGCATCGTCGCGCCAGGCTCCGACCTTGATTTTGCGCATCCCGCTGTATCCGGTTGGAAAGAGCGAAGCATGCCAGCCGAACAATCTTTCCATGGTCAAAGGTTTGTCATAGTTCTGTGTCGCATCGAGTATCATCTCAACCACACCCTCAACGTTTCTGCTCACCGCCACAGATACTCCGATATCCATTCCAAGACGCCGGGCAATAGAGGAGCGCACCTGTGTCATATTGAGCATCTCCCCTTCGATCTCCGAGGATTTCAGGACATCAAGTGTCAGGGTGTGTAAAACGGCTTCAGCGCGCAGGGGAAACCCCAGCGTCTCCATCCGTCCGATCAGCCGCCCCTGCCTGTGACGTACGTCGGAGAGCCGACCGGCTAATCTCTCCTGATTCCAACAGAACCGAGGCCAATCCTCTCTTTCATGGATATACAGACTCATTCTCCGCACCTCATGCGGAGATTATAGCATACATTCTCCGCACCGCAAGGATTTTTCCGCTTCACCTTAAAGCAATCTGTTCACAGTTCACTGCCTTTGGTAGCCGCAGGTTTTAACCTGCGTGCCTTATGGTTTTATTTACGATACATATTATATAATCACTTCCAACACATCCTCTAACCTGCATCCAATCGAACCCTTAAATGGATACTCTTTCCATGATTGAACCAGCCCTTTTCTTACCGGATTGTCGAGAATATATTTTATTTGAACTGCTAAATTCTCATCATTCCTGATAATATGGTCATAGTAATCCTTTTGCCATTGAATATTCAATTTGTTTTTGCTCATGAAATAGCCTGTTCTGTGTTTATATGAAACAACAGCCTTCAAAACATCAGCATCATGATTTTTTCCAGTTATAATAATGTGCTGATGATCCGGCATAAAACAGTATACTGGAACGATGCAGCCTTTTTCGGATACGACAGAGGAAAGAATTACAATGAAACTATTCGCTAAATCTGAATGAATGAAACCCTGTACCCGGTCTTTCAGGCATAGAGTAAAGGCGGCTGAGATTTGACCTATGTAGAGTTCTTTTGAAAGTCTATGAGGTTTTTCTTTTGGCATATTTTTATTTTATGCTTTGCGCAGGTTAAAACCTGCGGCTACTGTGAACTTTACCGTGAACCGTGAACCATCTTCTCCTGCCTTTACCCTTCCACGCTTTGCGCAGGTTAAAACCTGCGGCTACCTGACCCCTGCTACCTGCTGCCTGAATTTTCACTCAAAACTAAATTGTTTCTCCTGAAACAATTTAAGGCAGACATCCACGACCTTGGGGTCGTACTTGGAGCCGCTATTGGATGATATTTCTTTCAGAGCCTTATTTAAAGGAAAGGCATTCCGGAAAGCCCGATGGCTGGTCAAATCTTCAATGGCATCGGCGACGGCCAGGATCCTGGCTCTGAGGAGAATGTCCTCCCCCTTGATCCCCTTGGGGAATCCGGAACCATCGTAACACTCACGATGCTGCAGGACAATATCGGCGATTGGCCATGGGAAATCGACTTCTTTTAAAATGTCGTAACTCAACTGCGGGTACGTTTGATACATGGTCAGATTGAGTCCTGTCAACTGTCCGGAATCCTGAAGGATCTCAATGGGCATATTCACAAGGCTTATGTCATAGACATATGCTGCCAGCAATAGCCCCTCCACCGAGAAGCCGGTTAATCCCATTTCGTTGGCGATTGCGCGTGTGAATTCCGCTACCCGCTGGTGATGACCGGGGGTATAAGGTCCGCGCAATTCAATTGCTCCCATGACGGCATCGATCGTCCCCTTGAAGCACTTTGTCAGACGGTCAAGGTAGCTCTTTATGCTTTTATCTGCCGCGTGTTTGTGGAGAGCCATCTCGATATTTGTATGCAGTTCCTTCTTTACAAAAGGTTTAACCAGATAACCGAAAGGCCTTGTCTGTTTTGCCCGTTCGATAAATCCATCATTCGTGTGAGAAGTCAGATAAATGACCGGGATATCGAACTGTAAAGTGATCTGTTCGACAGCTTCAATCCCGTCCATCTTACCCTTCAAAACAATATCCATCAGAATCAAATCCGGCTTTTCCGCTTCTGCCTTTCTGATGGCCTCATCTCCCGTGGATGCCGTCCCGCACACCGTGTAACCTAAATCTTTCAGATCCCTGCAAATCTGATCGGAAACGACCCATTCGTCTTCTACTACCATGATGTTTCGACTGTTCATCATGTTGCCCTCCTATTTTCAACAAATAATAAAGGAAATTTAATCCGGAATTCTGTTCCGGCGCCTCGTATGACCTCTATTTGACCGTCAAGCTGATTTATCACCAGCCCGTTCACCAGGTGCAACCCCACAGAGGGTGGTTGATGGATATCAACATCGTCAGGTACGCCCAAACCATTATCACGGACGACAATCTCGATTTCTGTGTTTTTCGTTTCACGGATGATGATCTCCAATTTGCCTGGTTTATCTCCGGGAAAGGCGTGTTTAAGCGCATTGGAAATCAATTCATTCAGAACCAACCCACAGGGGATCGCCTTGTTAATATCCACATAAACATCGCTGTCGATTTGGATAATCAGATCTATTTCCCCTGGATTGATTTTGTACGCTTGAAATAAGTCCTGTGACAGGGTTCTTGTATAACCGGCCAGATCGATTCTTGTGAAATCCTTCGAATCGTAGAGTTTTTCATGGACCAGCGCCATGGCCCGGATTCGTCTCTGGCTCTCGTTCAACATTTCAATCAGCTCCTGATTTCCGCTTGACGCAGCCTGGAGATCGAGAAGGCCGGACATCACCTGCATGTTGTTTTTCACCCGGTGATGGACTTCCCTGATGAGGATTTCTTTTTCCTGAAGGGATGCATAAAGCTGTGCTTCCGCACGCTTGCGCTCGGTGATGTCTTCGTCAATGCCTTCATAATAGAGAAATGTTCCGTCAGCATCACGGACATTTCGCATATTTACAGAAACCCATATTTTACTTCCATCTTTTTTATAAAACTGTGTTTCAAATCTTCTTATCATGTCCTCATTTTCGAGTGTCCGCTTAACATATTCACGGTCTTCAGGATTCACATAGAGCTGGTGTGTTATGTCATTAATCGATGTTGCCATCTCTTCAAACAATGCATAGCCCAGCATATTGAAAAAAGCAGGGTTGGCCATCAGAAATTTTCCATCTTTGGTTGTCTGATATATACCATTCAGTGCATTATCGGTGATACTGCGGTAATTCTCTCTGCTTTGCCGGAGCATCTCTTCCGATCTCTTCCGCTCTGTTATATCTTCGCAAGTCATAATGTGAACACCGGTTTCCATTTGGACCTGAATGAAGTCAATAATCTTTTCTGTTCCGTCCTTGCAGGTAACGGTGGATACCCTCGATCTTTTTTCGCCTGGCCCGACTCCCTTTAAATCTTCTGCCCATGCCGCGATAACGGTATGCCTGTATACAGGGTCGGGGTATGCCTTTATAAACCATGTTTTTCCATCAGGGATATCAGACAAGTCATACCCGAGTATTTCTTTAAATTTCGGGTTGCTATAGACAAAACTCCCATCCTTACCCATCATTGCCATTCCAAAAGGTGCGTTTTCAGAAAGGACGGAGAACCTCTGTCTTTCATGCCTTAGTAGTTCCTCGGCACGCTTGCGCTCAGTGATGTCGCGTGCGATTCCAAATTCTCCCATCACTTTTCCTTTTTCAATATTCGGGACGCTTGTAAACTCCCCACTAATATACTCCCCAGACCTCGAGAGAATACGTAGTTCATAGGGTTGAATGACTCCTCCCCCGCGCAAGACCTGCTGAAATGTTTCCACAGCGAGACCCAAATCATCAGGATGCACAAGGGATATGAACGGTTTACCAAGCCATTCAGCCTGCAGCCAACCCGTAATTCTTTCAAATGCAGGATTCAGTGAGGTAATCGTTCCATCTTCAGCGGAAAGGCTGTAGATGACCTCAGGGGCATTTTCAACAAGACGACGATATCGTTCCTCGCTCTCACGCAACTCCTCCTCAGCCCGCTTGCGGGAGGTAATGTCGTGAATCGCAAGGACCACCAAGCGCAGCCCATCAAGGCGGCCCCCCGACATGGAGACTTCGGCCTCAAACAGGGAGCCATCCTTACGGCGAAAAGGCCTTTCCGTTCGTCTTCCGATGTGACCGCATTGTCCGACACCCCTTTTCAAGAACTTCTCCAACCTTTCTTGATGGATTTTACATATCTCCTCCCGCAGCAGGATGTCGACCGGTTGATTCAAGACTTCTTCCTCGGAATACTGGAATAACTCCTGGGCCGCGCCGTTGAAAAGAACGAGCCGGCCCTCGGTGTTCACAGCGATGATGGCGTCCAGACTCGCCTCAACAATCGTTCGCAAACGCTCCTCGCTCTCCTGCAGTGCCTTCTCCGCCCGCTTGCGCTCCACAGCAAACTGCTGGGCCTCCACGGCCCGCCGGGCAACCACCGGCAGCCGCTGCAGGTAGCCCGCGCCCTTGACCACGTAGTCGTAGGCCCCGCCCTTCATCGCCTTCACCGCTACCTGCTCGTCCCCACGGCCCGTCACCACCACCACCGGGGGCGGAGCTTCACCTCGCCGAATCTCCTCTAACACCTCCAACCCATCCCGCCCCAGCAGGCTGTAATCTAAAAACACAAGGTCGAACACCTCGCCCCCCAACAGAAGGGAAAGCGCCTCCTCCCCAAACGCCACCGCCTCCACCTCCCACGTAGAATCGTGTCCGCTCAGGGCAAGGCGCATCAGCTCTATATGATCAGAGTTGTTCTCTACCAACAAAATTCTCATCTTACCCACCTCTAAACATCTTAAGGCATGGACTTCATAGGCAAACTGTTTACC
>JAPLKA010000052.1 GCA_026388315.1 Pseudomonadota bacterium
AGAAGGGATGAGGGATTGCCGTTTAAAAAGGCATTATTTGCAACAGCGCATAAACTGATAAGGACCATATTTGCTATGCTGACGAAAAGAACACATTATGTGAGCGGGGAGATGATAACTGGTTGACTACAAACAAACAGCTTCATAAACGTTGAAGAACAATTATTACCACTTAAAAGCGTCGATGCCTGCGATAGTATTATCGCTGCAATTTTTTCTCTCCATCGCCGTAATCATGTTCCTCACTCTAACTTGAACCCCTTCTCGCTGAACAGCTTCAAGCATACCTCGACCACCTTCTCATCATAGAGAATACCTTTGTTCTTCTCTATCTCCTCCAGGGCCACCTCTATACCGAGGGCAGGCCTGTAAGGACGGAATGAAGCCATTGCCTCTACTACATCAGCAACAGAAATGATTTGTGCCTCAAGGAGGATGTCATTGCCTTTGAGACCATTGGGATAGCCTGAGCCATCCAATCTCTCGTGGTGTTGAAGGACTATTTCTGCTATGGGATACGGTAACCCCACATCCTTTAGTATGTCATAGCCTGTCTGAGAGTGGACCTTGATGAGGCTCATTTCTATGTCGGTTATTTTGCCGGGTTTACTTAGTATCTCGGTAGGGACTGAGATTTTTCCGATATCATGGATAATGCCCGCCATGCGGATAGTATCAACTGTATCGCTTGAGAGTCCCATCTCCTGTGCAATGGTGCGGGCAAGGTTTGATACCTTCCTTTGGTGACCTGCGGTATAGGGGTCTCGGGTCTCTACAGTCATTGACACTACCTGGATAGTGCCGGCTAAGGATTTTCTCAGTTTCTCCATAGTTTGTTGGAGTGATTGTTCGGCAAGTTTACGTTTAGCGATATCTTCAAACGTCCCTTCGTAGTACATGAGGACACCATGTTCATCACGCACACAACGGGCATTAATCGACACCCAGATGGTAGAGCCATCTTTACGGTAATACTCTACCTCATAGCCTTCAACGATGCCATGCTCTTCAATGAGTCCCATGAATTGTGTGCAATCCTCAGGATTGACATAGAGTTGGTGGCCCAAATCTGTAATGCATTCGATCAATTCTTCCGGTGATGAGTATCCGGTCAATCTTGCAAATGATTGGTTTATACTGAGGAACCGCCCTTTTGGTGTTGTCTGGAAGATACCTTCCACGGAATTTTCGAAGATACTGCGGAATTTTTCCTCACTCTTGGTTAACGCCGCCTCCGCCCGCTTGCGATCGATGATTTCCTGCTGCAGGTTCTCCAAGGCATGCTTCAATTCCTCGGTCCTCCTGGTTACCTCGGACTCCAGTTCTTTCCGGTAATTACTCATCAATTCGTTGTAGGCCTTGACCTTGAGCAGGGACCCGACCCTGGCTAAAAGCTCCATCTTATCAACAGGATATGAAATAAATTCATCACAACCTGCTTCAATTCCCTTGACCCGATCTTCCGTTTCCCGCAATATGGTAACCAAAATTATCGGAAGTAGTCGATGTTTATCATCTTGCCTGACCCTGCGGGTAACTTCAAAACCATCCATGCCGGGCATCATTACGTCCAGCAGAATCAGATCGATTTGATTCCCGGAAAGTTTCCCCAGCGCTTCTTCACCGTTTGCCGCCTTGACAATTTCATAACCCTGCGGAACAAGATATGCTTCGAGAAGTTCAATGTTTTGGGGCTGGTCATCGACAACTAAGATTACCGGTTTGTCTTTCATCTTCTACCTCTTTTGAATTCCTTATCAATCATATTGGAAAACTTACTTTATAAATTGACTAATTTCTTTCGCAAAGGTGCGCGTATTGATCGGCTTACCGATAAATCCGGCGTTCGTTATGTCTTTTATCTCTTCTCTGCCTTCTGCCAGTACAGAAGCAGTCACAAAAACAATGGGAATATCGCATGTCTCTTTGTCTTGACGTAATATCCTGGCGGCTTCGGTACCACGCATATCTGGAAGCCGCACATCCATAATTATGATATCCGGTTTTTCTCTCCTGGCAATGACAATTCCGCTGGAAGCATCTTCAGCTTCAAATACTTCGAAGCCGGCGACCTCCAAAAGGTCTTTTTCCAGCATCAGATTGTTTCCATTATCATCGACAACCAATGCTTTCTTCCTCATCTCACACCACCCTCCCGGATATAATAGGCAAAGTAAACCAAACCGAGGTGCCTTTATTTAGCCCCTCTGATTCTACAGAAAGCTTCCCGCCGTGCAGCTCAACCATCTTTCTAGAGAGCGGTAAACCGAGTCCGGTCCCCTCAGTTACCCGAGAATATGGGGTATCGACACGGAAAAACCCTTCAAATATTTTCCCCATGTTTTCAGGCGCGATACCAATCCCCGTATCCCAGACCACTATTTCTATCTCGGAATCCGCTTTCTTCGCCCTCATGCCAATTTTACCGCCCTCGGGGGTAAATTTAACTGCGTTTGAAAGCAGGTTGTAAATGATCTCTTTTACCTTGAGCTCATCCGCCTCAATATTCGGCAGATCTTCGGCTATTTCAAGCAACATTTGAAGCTTCTTTTTACTGACCATATCCGCTACCAGCAGTGAAATCTCACTTAATAGGCTTTTCATGGGTAAGCTGGATAAAGCCAGCTTCATCTTTCCGGCTTCAACTTTTGCCATATCAAGTATCTGATTTATCAGTAAGAGAAGGTGCTTTCCGCTGGTTAAAACATTATTAACGTATTTCTTCTGCTTCTCATTCAGCGGTCCGAAAGTCTCGTCGGATAATACCTCAGAGAAACCGTTAATGGAGTTAAGCGGGGTCCTGAGTTCATGCGACATGTTAGCCAGGAATTCAGATTTTACCCGAGCGGTACGTTTTAACTCGGTGGCCAACTCCTTTAACTCTTCATGGGCTTTTTCCAACCCATTTTCTATCTCCCTGCGCTCGGTGATGTCCTCAATGGCCAGGAGAATGATCCGTTCTTTGCCCAACACTCTTTGAATCTGCCGGGCATTCAAAAGCATGATGCGCCTGCCAATGGTAGCAAAATCGTGTTCAACTTCATAGTTATCAAAGGTTGCCTTTTGGGGAAGGATGGTTTCCAGCAGTTCCCGCAGCTTGGGGATATTCCACTGTTTATTGCCCAGGTCATAAATAAGCTGCCCTACAGTCTCTTCAGGTTTTACCTTGAAGACTTCATAGAAGGAACGGCTGACCGTGACCACCCTGAGATCTTGATCCAAAGAAATTAAGGGTTCACGCACGGTGTTGATGATGCTCTCAGCGAATTCACTGGCTTCATCTGCGGTTTTTTTAATAACTTCCAGTTCTTTTCGGGTCTTTTCCAGGCCGGCTTCTATCTCCCTGCGCTCGGTGATGTCCTCAATGGCCAGGAGAATGATCCGTTCTTTGCCCAACACTCTTTGAATCTGCCGGGCATTCAGAAGCATTATGCGCCTGCCAATGGTAGCAAAATTGTGTTCAACCTCATAGTCATCAAAGGTTGTTTTTTGGGGAAGGATGGTTTCCAGCAGTTCCCGCAGCTTGGGGATATTCCATTGTTTATTGCCCAGGTCATAAATAAGCTGCCCTACAGTCTCTTCAGGTTTTACCTTAAAGACGTCATAGAAGGAACGGCTGGCGGTGACTACCCGTAAATCCTGGTTTAGAACGATTAAGGGTTCACGTATGGTGTTGATCATGCTCTCAGCAAATTCACTGGCTTCATCTGCGGATTTTTTAATAACTTCCAGTTCTTTTCGGGTCTTTTCCCAGCCCATTTTCTATCCCCTTACGCTCGGACTAAACAATGGAAGACCTTTATATATGTCACTGTCTATTTGCAGTATCTATAAGGATTATTAATCGTTTTTTTTCTTTTTGCAAGTCAAATACGTATTGCGGACGAATAATGTTTTCTGTATATCCATATTGGAGATTGCTGGATGAAATCTTGTACCCTTGGCTAACATTGGTTGTTATTTGTTACAGGAAGTTTCCCAGCATCCTTGTGAATCTTCTATTTCCTCAATAAAAAGTGAATATTTCAGCTATACATGATATAAGTGAAAATAGTTGAAGTTAATATTTCTATGTCTTGATATAACCACAGGGGGTGACTCGTGAGGTTCTATTTCCTCAATAAAAAGTGAATATTTCAGCTATACATGATATAAGTGAAAATAGTTGAAGTTAATATTTCTATGTCTTGATATAACCACAGGGGGTGACTCGTGAGGTTTATGGAATCGAAGCATATTGCATCTCATCAAACAGTTTCCTTGCTCTGCTTCACCATTATTATAGGTATGTGCATATTTTTCCCCTCCCCTGCGTCAGGAGAGATGAAAACCGTTACACACACAGTCAAACAGCCATTTGGGGGTAGCCAATCCCCTGACGATGCAAGGATAGCAGCAGTAGCACGAGCAAAAAGGGAAGCTCTGGAAATGGCAGGGGTCTACGTGGAAGGTCTCACCGTTGTCAAAAACTCACAGGTCGATAAAAATGAAACCCTTGCCCTGACAGCAGGGGTACTCAAGGCAGAGGTAGTTTCTCAGGAGAATTATGCTACAAAAGATGCCTTCGGCGTTGCGGTAGTGGTCAGAATAAATGTAGATACCTCTGTCCTTGAAGGCCGGGCAAAGAAGCTCCTTGCAGATAGGACACATCTTGAACAACTCAATCAGGCAAGGAAGAAGGAAAAGGATTTGCTCGATACAGTTGCAAAACTGCAGGAGGAAAACAAGCGTCTCACGAAAAGTAAGCAAAGCACGGAACAGTTAAAAAGCCAGTTTCAAGAAGCCTCACAGGGTCTCATGGCAGTGGACTGGTTTGATAAAGCAACAGCGCTCTGGCAAGACGGCAAATACTCTGACCCCAAAAAAGCCATTGATTATCTGAATAAAACTATTCGTCTTAAACCTGATTATGCCGATGCATACTATAACCGGGGGGTAGCATACACGAAGCTCGGTCAGTACCAACAGGCAATTAAGGATTACGATGAGGCTATCCGTCTTAAACCTGATTATGCCGATGCATACTACAACCGGGGGATAGAATACGACGATCTCGGCCAGCACCAGCAGACTATTAAGGATTATAATGAGGCTATCCACCTAAAACCTGATTATACAGATGCGTACTTAAGACGGGGGGCAGCATATTTACTTATGGGTGATAAAACACATGGGTGCAGTGATGCTCAGAAGGCGTGTAGTTTGGGGAATTGCAAGGCATACGAATTGGCAAAAAGGAAAGGTGATTGCCGTTAAGCGACAACCGACTTATTCCTGTATCCTTTTCGGTCTTAATCGGGTTTTAAGTTTTTGTAACATCTCAGATTATTACCAGATGAAATATTGTATGTTGAGGGTAAGCGCTAAATGCTTGATAACAGGAAGGCAGTGTGTATCTCAGGCAAAAACCGTGCAGCCTCTGTTTCGGTAAGAAGCATAAAGCCTTGTTTTAGGCTCATATTAGGACAAAACATAACACTTGTCAGTGCCTGACCTCTACGATTCCTTCGTGTCAGTATTCACCCTCACTTGGCTTCCAAATGCGACGATCGGCTGTTCGTTTGGGCGGACACTTTGGTTCTCGTTCCATTTTCAATTTGTAACAGAGTGCTTTTATATCATCAGCTCGTTCTGCAATAAGATTTTGGGCTGCTTGTTTCAGCTTTTGTATATTGTCATGACTTACATCATCCAAATCTCCCTTAAAACCTTTCAATTCCGGCTGAAAACGATAGTATTTATATTCGGGCTCAGGCATTATGCGATATAAGTCATTTTCTACACCAGGGTCTGAAAAAACGATGTTTACAAGAGGTTTGGCCCAGCCCAAAAGCCCCCAATTGTATGCATCTTCAAATGGTATTTTGATAGGAACAACCCCGGTGCCCAGTGAAACCAGGAGTATGTCGTTCGAGGGGGGTTCTGCCCGGGCGTGCGGAGCAGACAGTAGTGCATAGAGGGCTGGATTGTTAGCAAAAACACCTCCATCAATCAGAGTGATGTAACCCTCGTCATTAATATTTTTTGGAACCGGAAGCCTTACCGGAGGAAAGTAGGTTGGAGCAGCTGAAGCTGCGCGTGCAACATCACGCATAAAGAACACATCGTTCGGGTATCTGCTGCTATCAAAGAAATAATGCTTCTGCTCCGGTTCAATCTCGTAAGCTGTAATCTGCACATTAGTCAAAGCACTATCCAGGGGGGTATCTCCGAAGAAATCTTTCAAAACAGTCTCTATGCCTTCAGTTGCATATTTTGGTCGAAAAAACGGTCCGGTATTTTTTAGGATGCTGAAGCGAGAGGAGAAAATAATTTCACCCTTGGTCTCATAAAAATCAGCCAACTGCTGAGCTGTATACTGAGGCTTGTATTGATCCTGGAATTCTGGCTTGGAAAGCCCTAAAGCTATGATTCCGCCAGTTGAAGTACCAACCATCAGATCAAAAAGTTCGGCAATAGGTTGTTTAGTTTGATTTTCTATTTCGGCCAATAAAAGCGCAGGAATAATACCGCGGATGCCTCCACCATCGATTGAAAGAACTCTTACACAGTGCCCAGGTCTTGGCCCGGGAATCGACGAAACCGCAAATTCAGTGGCCCCTCCTGGAGTAAATTGTTTAGGGAGTGTTGGTTTCGGGGGCACAGTAGAGGCACACGTCGCCATTATAACAGTTATAGAAGCGGTTAATACTATCCTTACAGCGATATGAGCTAAAATAGCCATTAGTAGGAAATAGGATCAAGCCTTGAATTATCAGTTTTCTTTCTCAATCACACCCCTTTATTCATTCTCCTGCTATTTCAATTATTTTGCAAGCAAAAATTTATATGTGGCATTGGTGAATATCATTTGAAATCGAGCATATGAAACGCCAGGGGTAAAAACTCTCTTTCAGGAAGAAGCGCGCGGCTAACCCCTCTACGCTCTACGCTCCTTTCACTGCCTTCATCACCGATACGCCGATACACCGTCTCGCCGGTTCGGTTCTTCTCGCCTGCTCACACCTGTGGTGGCTTTTTCTTCTCCGGAGCAGGTTCCGGGGCAATCGGTATCCGCAGTTCCACTAAAGCGCAGAAAACATGCAGCTCATCAAGAAGCGTTACAAGGTCTGGCTTTGTATATTTTGCGATGCCCGTCTCAATGCTTGACTCTACGGATCGCAAGTTGGCAATCTGTTTTGTCATAGGTATGAGCTTTGTGACAACTGGGTCCGGTTTGACCTTCTTATATGCTGTGAGCAATTTCTCAAGTGCGCGATAGGTTGTGGGCGTTTTCATAATGGCCTCAAAAATCTTGTCGCGATCTGGACAATCGAGGTTCGAGGCAAAGAGATACCCCTGGGAAACGGGGAGATTTCCTGATCGGATTTCTGCCTGAATCTCAGGAGGAAGCTTTAAAAGTGAAATCGTGCGAAGCATTGTCCGTGTTGACTTTCCGGAGATTTCAGCAGTTGTTGACAATGTGTCAACAATTTCCTTGATCAGACTTTCAGGTCTCATCTCGTATTTCACCAGATCGCTCATCACCCCGTCCACATCATACCCCTTATCAGGATGCCTTGCCTGAATATATGCCAATATCCCCTTTGCCTGATCCATGGGGTTTAAGTCTTCCCGTTGGAGGTTCTCGGTGAGTTGAAGTGCTATCGTCTCACCTGATTCCTTGCCTGCTTCTATGACCCTCACCGGTACTAATTCATGTCCGAGTTGCCGGGCTGCCTCCAGACGTCTCTCCCCGCAGATGAGGCTGTATAAGTCGCCGTCTCCTTTTGTCACAAGGAGAGGCTCTAAGATACCCTTGTCTTTGATTGATTGCACAAGCGACTTAAATGAGTCTGTTTCTGTACTAATAGTAGATCGTACCTGTTCCAGCACTACGATATTACCTACTGGAACGTACAAGAACTCAGGATTTACACTTGTCTTCTTCGTCGCCATATTATTTCCTCCCCTTTTTAAATTCAGGTTTTATCAAAACCTTTATTTTGCCGCCCGCTTACGCTCGACAAATACGGACAGGAGCAGACAAGAGATTCTGTTTTTTTTGCCCCGCCGACAATGGCGGGCCAAAACTTTCAGCCCTAACGGGCGAATATATTAAATTTTACTCTGCCCGAAGGGCATGGAGTATATCGGGCGCCAGGTCGGCAGCCGATATAAAATATCGTCCAGCTTTTGTCTGCGTCCGTCTGTGGCTAAATAAAAAGGTTTTTCACGTCTTTCTTGACATTATTGTTTTGTTGAAATTCTAACCCTGCAACACGGAAAATTCAAATATTTTCTTATGTTCTGGCATTTTAAAGATAAAAGTGGACTCCGCAAAGGAACTAAAGATCGGATTGCGGTCTTTTCCACTATTCACTATTCACTCACGGTGGATTATAAAATCAGGAAAGAAGCGTAAGCTGCGGGTGATTAACGCTTGCCCGCATTCCTTGTGATTTTACAGGTCAAATCTGTCAGCTCACAGTCATACGAGCATGGTTCGATGTGGATTACAACGTCGATAGTGTCAATGTTGTTCTCCAATTCATGTTCAATTTCACTTGCCAGTTTATGAGACTCATCGATGTTTGCCTTTCTGCAGATGAGTAAATGAAAATCCACGTATTTTTTATTGCCAGCAAACCTGCTTCTGAACTTATGGTATCCGGCGTAAGGATATGGGGTTTTTTCAATAATGCTTTCAATTTCTTTTTCAACAGGTTCAGGAATCCTCGTATCCATAAGTCCGAGGAAACCTGTCTTTAATATCTTAATTGCAGAGAAAATGATGATGAAACCGGTGATAACGGCAAAAAGATAATCGAAATAGGTCATACCGGTATAATAGGTAATTATAATCGCTGCTATAGCGGCTGAGTTTGAATAAAGGTCGCTTGTATAATGGAGGGCGTCTGCCTTCAGTGGGTTTGACCCTGTCTTGTTGCCGATCCTTCTCAAGACCGTTGAGATGACTGCACTAAAGGCAAGTGAAAGTATCATTACCCCGAGATCGAAAACTGAATAGGCAATGACTTCTTTGCGGAGAAATTTCTCTACTACGCCATGAAATATTGTGATTCCTGAAAAAATTATAACAAAGGACTGGATGACTGCGGCGATATCGGCAGCCTTTCCATGACCGTACTGGTGATCGATATCAGCAGGTTTTGCAGCCTTTTTTATGGCAAAAAAATTTATGCCGGACATAAAGACGTCAAGGAGGCTATCGAGACCGGAAGCCGCAACCGCCATGGAACCGGATATTAATCCCACTGCAAATTTACTCAATGCAAGGATAGAGGCTGATATAATTGCAAATAACGAGGCTTTTTGTTGTATATCCATGTATTGGCCGTTTAGATTACTAATATAAATCTATTTTGAAAGGCAACACAAGCTTTTCTTGATCGTAACCGACTTGATGCTTATACAGGCCTTGACTATAGCTTTAAATGTGGTATAAATATCCGATGTGTATTATCTGTCCGGCGTTGAATTCCAATGCATTATTATTATATTAGGTATGGTTTTTCAGATAGAATGATAACGAACAACCAAAGTTATTATGCAAAACTCGCCTTATGGCATTAAGGAGACAATGATGAAAAAAAATACAATTATATCTATGATTGTGATATGTTATGCATTATTTTTTGAAGTCGGATACGTCCATAGCCTTGGTTTTTCCATGGAAGATTTTAAATCGGTTGTAAGGGCAAGGATAGAGGCGACCGGCGGCAGGGACACATGGCATTATCGTGTGTTCAACAAAGACCCGGTAACGGGCAAGTACGGTTCCTGTGTCGATGCGTCTCGCGATCGCGGGAAAGACATTGCTACCGCTATCAAAAGTATGCAGTATTATGGCAGGTTTGGTTTATTGGGCGCAAGAGTCGGTACAATGAGCGGATACAATGCACTTTCCATTGTTCCGGAAGCGATAAGGAAGGAATATATAGGCACCATAGGTGCAGGGAGCATGCACACATACAATGTGGTTGAAATCTATGACGCCAATGGAAAGTCATATTACATGGTTGAAGTGGACAATTACCTGAAGCCCATATTTATATCTGCCCACGAAAACAGATCGGTCAACTGGGATGCAGACAACACCTGGCTCATTGAAGACATTCCTCCAATTATAAAATCTGTTCAGGTAAGCAATCGGCCATCTGCAACGATATGTGATATGGTTGAGTTTCGGGTTTACGCCGATGCTGCGCCATGGGTAAAGAAAAACTTGAAATATAAATGGATGTACGTCGGAGGAACAAAGATATTAGGAACAGGAGATACTTTAAGATTCCGCGCTGACTACCCGTACACCTACAATCTTAAGGCAATTATTTACCAGGATACTACCGGTGAAGAAGTGGACTTTGCCGAAGCAATCGGAACGATGACAGTCCAGCAGACATCTCCCCCTCGCAGCAGTTGCGATACCGGACGGGCATATACCGGAAGGAAGTATACCTCACCACATGCTCAATCCTCAAGACCGTCTGTTTCGTCGCCACAGCAACCCGCTGATAAAGTAAAAGATGCCCTTGATGTGTTCAAAAAAGCCGGGGGGTTTTTTGGTAAATAATAATAATGAACTGAAGAATGAACTCGAAAAATATTTAATATTGCGGTCATGTTTACTATAGATTTTATTGACTTTTATCGGGAACAATATCAGAATAGCATTAATATATTAAACATAAATCAAGGAGGTTAGCATGAAAAAGTATTGCGTCGTTTTTATGGTGCTGTTTCTTATCTGTTTCCTGGGCAACAGCGTTTCTGCCCAGACACCAAAAGGCGCCAAAGCCCTTTTTGACAGTGGGGAAGGTACTACCGTAAAGATGTCTTCGGGTCCGCGCGCGTCTGCCCCGGCCGCCACTCAGGCAGCCGCCCCTGCAAAATACGTGGGAATTTCATACAAACTTGTCCTGCTGCGTCCTGACGGGAGGTTTGACATTGTGCCCAAGTCACGTGTTTTCAGGTCAGGGGAACGTCTTAAACTCCTCGTGAGAACGAACAAACCGGGTTATCTCACAATTTTGAATATAGGAACGTCAGGCAATACAAATGTCTTATTTAACGATTATATTGAAGGACTAAGTATGCTCGAAATCCCGAAAGCAGGCAATTTCCGTTTTTCGGGTGACCCGGGTTCTGAAAAGCTGTTAATCATGCTTTCCGGCAGTCCGAACCCGCTTGGATCTCCCCGGACAACAACCGTTGCACAGGCTTCGGGGGCAATGTCGCCTCTACCGCCTCCTCCTGGGCCTACAGCAGATGCGGGTAACCTTCCGCCTCCTCCTCCACCCCCTCCTCCCGGCGCCACAGCAGATGCAAGCAGTCTTCCGCCTCCTCCTCCCGCAATGTTAGCAAACCTTCAGGGCTCAAAGGATATCGTGATGGATGATAACCAGAAAACATCTTATGCCGTCATATCACCGAAAAACGGCTGGAAACCTGAACCCAAGGGCAAAAAGGATATCGTTCTCGAATCGAGTGGCGGTGAAAATTATGGTGTCATTCCGGCATCATATATAGATGATGGGAAGATACTTACCCTCGAAATCAACTTAAGACATAAATAGGAGACTCTGATGAAAATGAGATATATGAAACTTTTTGCTGTGTTGTCAATTTTTGTTTTTGTGCTCTCATCATGTGCATCAATGCTCCCATCTCCCGACCAGATTACGTCGGAAGAGGATTTGATTGCGGCGAGGAATAAATGTTTTGCCATGTATACCATCGGCGGTGCCGGCCTTGGTGCGATTGCCGGCGGACTCATAAAAGGTGACTGGGCAGGCGCCGGCGTAGGGGCAGCAGTAGGAGGCGCTATCGGATTTGCCTATGCCTGGGGCAAGTGCCTCTCCCTATATTCCACACTCAAAAGCCAGCCTGCTGCAGGCTATGCCGAAACTGCTCAGAAAGCTAATTACAACTCATCACAGGGTAATGTTGTTAAGATTGAAGACTTTAACATAAATCCTACTAAAGTGCTCCAGGGCGGCTCAGTCGGTCTGAGCGGATCGTATTATGTGATGGCGCCTGAGGGAACAAAAGAAATGAAGGTCACCGAGACAAGGACAGTCAAATATTTTGACCCGAAAAAGAGTGAATTTGTTGAACTCGGCAGCGTTGACCAGGAAATTACTGCAGCGCCTGGTTCGAGAAAGGCAGACGGTAAATTTGACATACCGAAGGATGTGCCTGAAGGCCGCTATATAATCGCCTTTAAAGTTTCAGCAGCGGGCAAAGAAGACACAGTTGCAAAAGAAATGCTCGTCCAGAAGGCAGCAGCTTCAAACGCAACAGCAAACACAGAGGTAGCCTGTTTGACCGCAACCATGTGGTAAAGAGGTGGTATCATGAAAAGATTTTTTCATTACATATTGACAGGATGTATTGCATGTTTGTTTATAACCGCGGCATGTCTCCTGCATGCCGCAGAGTCGCCTGTCACGGAGTCTCACATTAACGGAATAAATGATCTCTTTAAAAACAATAGCATTGCAAAGGGATTTGTCGAATTTGATCAGTACAAAAGGGTGATGCTGAAGGGCGAATACTCCGACGAAAAAGAGGTGGACCTGGCATTCTCGCTCGCCCAGACCGTTGTCGGTATAAAGTGGGTATCTCCCGTCACCCCGGAAAACATCAAGGTTAAAGAGTGGGAGAGGAGGCTCGGCAGCCTCTTCAGCAGGGCAGCCGTTCTCAAACCACGCGTGTCTGGCGGGGCGCCGGGGCCGGTAAGGAATAAGTATGGCCTTGTTGTAGGTGTCGGTAAATTCAAGAGTAATATTAACCCTTTGCAGTATTCTGTCAGGGATGCAGGAAGTTTTTATAATTTTCTTGTTGATCCAAATAAAGCAGCCTTTTCAAAGAGCAACGTCTACTTTCTCACTGATCAAAATGCAACAAGGGATAATATAGCGCGGTATCTGGATGGGATAAAAAAGGCTGCCGGTCCCGACGACCTTGTGGTTATTTATATGAGCAGTCACGGAACGCCGCCGGACAAGTTCGGCGGAGTCAATGTAGTGACCTATGATACTGAGGTTAAGCCCCGCGAGAGGGTCTGGCAAACTGCTGTTACGGAAACTATGCTGAAAGATTTCATCGAGAATTTGCAGGCAAAACGGCTTGTCATGATACTCGATACCTGCTACAGCAACGGTGCCTACAGGGCTGTACCAGGCTTCCTCCCCGCCGGAGGAAAGTCACTCGGTGCGGCTGAGGATGAAGAGGGTTATGGCCTCTCAAAAGATTACGGCAAAAGACTCTTAGGATCAAAGGATATAGTCCTTGAAGACGAGCCCAGGCCAAAGGCGGGCTCCGCAAAAAGCGTTGATTTACAGGATGGCTACGGAAAAGTGCTGATAAGCGCAAGCAGTGCAGGGGAAAAATCTTGGGAATCCGATACGTTACGCAATAGCGTATTCACTTACTATTTTGTAGACGGGCTTGGGCGATATCGGGGATCGGTTAAGGATGCCTTTACCTATGCAAAACCCCTCGTATCACAGAAGGTAAAACAGGAAAAGGGGGCCGACATAGAGCAGACCCCGCAGGCCATGGCAACCAATACGGATTGGAATATGCGATTTATTCAAAGATAGTACCGTTAAATACAAGGAGGGTTACAGCATGAAAAAAGGTTTTTTAATCGTTTTCCTGACATTATGCGTTCTTTTAACAGGAGCTGTCGGGTGTCAGCAGAAGCCGGAGGCGCCGGTCGTTGCAAAACAGGAGACATCACTGCCCCCGCCACCTCCACCACCCCCACCGCCGGGAACCCAGCAATCATTACCTCCACCACCCGGAGCACAACAGGCAACGGCAGCCGGTGAACCGAGCCTTGAGGTAAGGACCCACATTAAACAGGGCCTGTCGTACGTGAGCGTTGCAAAGAATGCAAATTCATCTGGCATATTCAACGAAAACATCGAGAATGCTATCAATGAATTTTCCAATGCCACAAAGAAAGACCCCAATTATGCTGAGGCATATTCAAACAGGGGAGTGGCCTACATGATGCAGAAAAAGTACAACAAAGCGCTCGATGACCTGAAAAAGGCAAAAGATCTGAAACCGGACAGTGCAAACATACGTTATAACCTTGCATCCTGCTATTCTCTCATGGGCAGCGTCGATTATGGCCTCGATGAGCTCGATGCCGCTCTGGCAAGAGGTTTTAACAGCTATGATTCTCTGAGAAAGGACCCTGATATTGCAAATTTAAGAAAGCATAAGGAATTCAGGAAGATCCTGGAGAAGCACAAAGTCTTTATTACATAGTAAAATAGAACCATAAGATCAATATAGACCCTGCCGGATGATTGGAATCCGGCAGGGTTTTGCTAAGATATTTTAATGAGGTGGGGTAATGAAAATATTTTTTACAGTTTTAAAGGTACAGGATGCCCTCGATACTTTCAAGAAGGCCGGGGACTTCTTTAAACGTTAACATATATTGAAAACAAACGAAATTACGGGCTTAGCCATAGGTGAAGCCCGTAATGCCAATAAATCAAATCTTTTCCTGTTTTTTCAATCTGCAATAGATATTGTTGTTATCTTTCTCCCCACCCTCCTCATCTATCTTAACGCCTTCCGGGGTAGTTTTCAGTTTGATGATTACAACGTGATTGTCTTTAGCCCCGTTATTCATTCCTGGGCAGCATGGTGGGCAGATGCAAGCCGAGGCATCAGACCGTTTCTTAAATTTACCTATACCATGAACTGGACTTCAGGTATGGGACTTTTCGGTTTCCATCTGTTTAATATCATTATTCATGCTGTAAATGCTGTTCTCATATATGCCCTTACACGGAAGTTCCTTGAAAACCAGTCACAGTTTGCATTACATGTGCAGCGCAGCATCGCCATTCTCGCTGCCCTGCTGTTCGGTCTTCACCCTATTCAGACAGAGGCCGTAACATACATCAGCGGCAGATCTGTTTCTCTCATGAGCGCATTCTATCTGGGGAGCCTCCTTGTATATGTCTACGGAAGAATCGGAAACCGCAAGCTTTTTCTGTATGTTCTCTCTCCCCTTTTCTTTATCTTGAGCGTTGCAACAAAAGAAGTGGCTGTCACATTGCCTCTTGCACTTCTTCTCTGGGAGATAACAGACAGGCTGCAGCCCTTCTCTTTTCGCTCCATCATTAAGAGGCAGGGTGTGCACTGGCTGCTGTTCCTTCTTCTGTTACTTATCCTTATTACCCATGCCCGTTATGGAAAGCTCCTCGCGTTCAGCTTTGAACTGCGGGGGTTTTATGCTAATCTTCTAAGCCAGATTCATGGGGTTACGTATCTTTTATCCCGGCTGTTTTTACTTACAGGACTCAATATAGACCCTGATTTGCCCGTAATTGCAACATGGTCATTACCGGTAATCCTTGAAGCTGCCTTCCTGGCGCTTTTTTTGTTTGTCGGAATTATTACATTACGCAGAACACCATGGTTATCCTTCGGTATTCTCTGGTTTTTCCTTCATGTAATGTTTGTCAATATTTTTGTGCCACGTAATGATATTATTAACGAAAGACACTTCTATTCAGGGGGATTCGGAGCTTTTCTCGTTATAAGCGCGGCATTTGGTGTCCTTTTTAATGTATATATTAGAAACAAAAAGATATTTTTTGTATTTACCTTCTGCATATTGTTGCTGCTTGGGTGTTTTACCATTGCACGCAATAATGTGTATCGAAGTGAGATTGTGCTATGGGAGGATACGGCCCGCAAGTCTCCTCAGAAGGCACGAGTCTTCAATAACCTCGGATATGCGTATTGCCTTGCCGGGCAATACGATAAGGCAAAAGAGGCTTACAATAAAGCTTTGCAGATTGACCCCGATTTTGAAATAGTTCGCAACAACCTTTCATGGATCGAAAAAGGACAATAAGCATAACCTGTGATTATTAAAGTGTCTGCCTTGCCCTTCGCCTTTTTATCAGAGTTACGACAAATATTACAGCAGCAAGTACTATTGACCCCCCGAGGATGGCAATACATGTAAGGATTGTCGTCATTAGCCGTGTTCCGAAGCCTTTTCCAATGGCAAGGACTATTTCAGGCCCTAGATTTTCCTCAGGATACCAGGCGGAGATTTCGTAAGGACCGGTCTGTCCGGCCGTGAATTCCAGCACCCCGATCCCGGACCTCCCGGTTGAATAGGAATAGCTTGCAGACGGGCTTGAAAGTGGAACCGGTTGCCCGGTCATCTTCGATAGTATATTGCACCTCATATTCGGCGTTTTCTGACCCGTGTTATAGATCTTGCCACCAACAACACTCTGGTATTCGTAAAATATGATGTAATTTCCGGGCTCTTTCAGGTTTATATCGTATTTACCGGGGACAACTATCCGTGCAAGGGAATTTTCCATACTTTTCAGGCCGCTCAGAAGCACAAGCACAAAAGATGCAACGCCCACCACCAGAATGAGCGCAGAGAGTGCGTAAAGCCAGCGGCCTGGTCCATGCTGCTGTCCGGTCCCTCCATAGGATGGCGCACCGGAACTTACCTGCTCATGCGTCTCATAAGCTGCAGAGCTTTCCTGTAAGGTACCTTCCTGTATAGCGCCTTCCAGAGACTGCCCGCAATGTGTACAGAATTTGAGGCCCGGTTTTATATCCGCCTTACAATAGAGACATGTCATGTTTATACCTCTCTTAGTATTTAAGGTTGTTTAATACATTGCTTTACTTTTCATCAAAACAGTTTTGAACTTCCAGCCGCTGTTCATTACCGCCTGCTCAATAACTGAACGGGTTTTTCCGTAGTCCCAAACATAGTCAATGACCTTACCATCAGGACCATACTGAACCTCTTTAACCTTGCCAAAAAGGGTTTTGCCGCTTTTAAAGGTTTCAGTTTTAAACCCCCCGCCGAAATCAATCCCTGAACCAGTTTCTTTAATCATCTCCCAGAATATGACTGTCCGCTCCTCATCTTTTACCAGCAAACAGGCTGAATATTCAACCTTCTTTTTGCCCACACCCCAGTTTGCATCGGCAAGCACGCTTTTGATTTCCAGATCGGTTTTGTCGCTCCTGCTTACAGACAAACCAGGATATTTTGACAGCTCCTGCTCGATTGCCTTCAGAATAGGCTCTTTATCGCTTGAAGCGGCAGGCGCAGGGCTGGCAGCAGGCGTGGGTTCGGCTGCATCCCCCCTGACATCCAGCCTTGCTCCGCACTGTCCGCAAAAAAGGTTTGATGGGTTAACCCTCTTCCCGCACTGCCAGCAAAAATGACCTGCCGGTTGTTGCATGTCCCCATCTTTTTCAACAAAACGTTCGGCAAAATCACCCACTACAGGGAGCTTGAGCCACTCCCCCTTCAATGTTTTAAACATCAGGATAACCCAGAGCAGCAAACCGACAATCCATAAGAGCAAAGATAAGAGCCACCCGAAGTATGGGATTACTCCAAAAATCATAGATGCCGCAGTAATGGTCAAAAAAGTTATTAGGGATTGCATTGCATGAAACCGGACAAATTTATTGCTCCTCTCCAGTATCAAAAATGCAATGCCGCTGACCCACCCCAGTAAATAACAGAGTGAGCCCGCGATATTTTCATCAATTCCCAGTGATGTTTTAGACTTGTAATTACCTTCCATAGCACACCCCCTTTACTCCAAGCGTAGTAAAACATATTTTAGTTGTCAATAGAAATATAGTAAGCTTTATTGTGGAATCAAAAACGGTGAAACGATTTATCATCACTTTATTGGCATGTTTTATCTTCCTATTCCCTGTGTTAACTGCGCATGCAGAGGAAATAGATGAGGAAGAAGAACTTATTAATAGTTTTACATCAAAAAGGGAGGAGTTTATATGGAAGGGCTGGGCATTTACACTGGGAAATAATGTTCAGGAGATTATTGCCAATCTTGGAAAACCGAACAAAATTAAGACAAAGAACGTAAAGAACCGCCACAACCCGAAGCAGACAGATAAAATATCCCATCTCTATTACGACTGGCTTGAAGTTGCAACGTATCGGGTTGGTGACAACGAAAAAGAGTTCATTATATTGTTGTCTATTAACAACAGCAGATATGAAGCAAAATTCGGTATTGGTATCGGCAGCAAAAAGGATGATATTATGAATGTGCTTGGAAAGCCGTCGAAACAGAAGAAAAATCTGCTCAAGTACGAACATGAAAGTAGTTATGCTGAGGTAAATTTCTATTTCAGAAACAATGTGGTTAGTAAAGTTGAATGGCTCGTTTTCCCTGATTGATGCATGGATCTTTTCAAAAAAAAGGAGCGAAAACATGCATAAACAAATAATAATCATACTGGTTTTTTTGTTGTTTTTGTTCTTCAATCTGCAAGCTATTATGGGCAGCGATATCGAATCGCCAGGCATATGCCATGCCCAGGCTACAGGTACAACCGCAGGCGCTTATGATCAAAAGAACAATATGGAGATTGCAAAAAAGTTCCGTACAGAAGGGGAGGTCTTGCAGAAGAAGGGGCAGCTTGCCGCTGCTATCGATAAATACGAGCTAAGTCAGAGGTATTATCCTGACACAAAACTTGCTGACCATGTTAAGGTGCTCCGCAATGCCCTTGCAAAACAGTATATGGAGGTAGCCAAAAAGCTTCGGGCAGAAGGCGCTGTGCTTCAACAACAGGGCAAGATAGAGGCTGCAATAGTAAAATACGAACAAAGCCTGAAATACTACCCTGATCCCGAACTTGATGCGCATCTTGCAAAATTGCAGGACGCCCTGTACGTTTCCAAAAAGCCGAAGATTGAGCTGGAGGGCGTGCCTGAAGGGTTCCGCAACGAATTGGCCGTTATAGAAAACATAAAAAAAGACCCAAGCAGGGCCAATATCGAAGCACTTGCAGCAACAAGGTATCAATATGCTCTGAGCTTGACTAAGATGGCAACTAAGAAAAATGATGAAGACGCGCAAATGCTTGCCCTTGTTTATGCAAAATCCGCAACCGAGCTTGCGCCTAACAATCCGGACTACTGGTCCCTGCTCGGGCAGACATACGACAGGATTGGCGCCGACGGTGAGATGGCCGGTATTATGGCTGAAGACGCGCTGCAAAAGGCCGTTGAATTAAGCCCCGAAAACAATATACTTCGGTTGCTTCTCGGTCAGTCCTGCTACAGGCATGGAAATTTTTCTTCCGCTCTTGTCCAATTCGAGGCCGCGTTAAAGAGAGATTCAAAAAAGATTTCGCCTCCGACAGTTGCAACGATGTGTTCAGCCTATATTCTGGATTCACAATATGACAGGGGGGTCGCTTTTTTCAGAAGTATACTTGAAAAGCAACCCGATGCGGACAGTGCGCGGATAGCCCTTGCAATACTCGTCCACAGGCAAAGCAACAACGTACAGGCCATGGAGGAACTGGACTGGATAATAAAGAAAAAGGGAGCTTCTGATGAAAACCGTGCATATGCGCTTACCTTGTTTGAGGAATGGAAGTCTCAGGGGGCGAAGCCATGAAACATAGATTTTTGATATTTTTTTGTCTGGCCGCATATGTTTTTTTCACGGCGCATCCTTCTTCCTGCAACACAGAAGACCTTGAAACGCGCAGGATGCAGTATCAAAACGATGTTGCGGCAGTCACTGAACGTTTTGAAGGAATGATTCCTCCTGAAGCGTGCGATGCGGACGGTTTACCGATGAAAGAACACCCGGCATACAAAAAAGTAAAGGCGCAATATGATGCCGCAATAATTGATGTTCAAAAAAGCTATGAAAAGTACAATCTGGAGCGTATTCAGCAGCATAACGAAGTAATTAAGGAAATCCCTCCTGAACTTGCAAAAAAGATAAAATCAACCGGACGGGACCCGGCAAGCATCAACAGCGACATTGACCTTAGCGCTGATTTTGACGCAGCGAATGCATATTCAAAAGCAATGGGAAAAAAGCCAGGCAATAATGTAATCCCGAAAGGCGACAGATTTGTGATTACAGGCAAACAGGATACGACCGTATGGATAAATAAACGTCCGGGTTCCGATCCTGTGGGCAGTTCCTCCTTGGAGGCTGAAATTGCCCACAAGGCGGCAGTTGACAGCGATGCCTATTTGTCGATAGGTGATAATACCTCAAAGAAAGTGGAGTTGCTCGACCACACCAGAAAGTTTGTTGACGCCAAATCAACGGGAGATATACGCGTTCAGGCAAAAGCGGTCAATAAGATAATCAAGTCTTCCGGGGTCGCCCCTTCGGACGCCGGCATTGCCGGGCAGTCGGAAAAGATTTACAATGGCGCTACCGCAGAGCAGGCCGGTATTGTTGATTTCGGAGACCCCCCTGAGGTAAAGAAGCAAAAGATAAATAACTTCACAAAAAGAGGGGAAAAGACGATTGTAGACATCAATAAAAACGTAGATGGCAAAAGCGTGCAGGAATACAACGATCTGGACAAACAGATAAACGATGCCGTTAAGGCAGGAGACAAAAACAAGGCTGTAAAGCTTAAAGAAACTAAAATTATAAACAAGCTGAAAGAAAACGGTTCTTTGAAAGCGATAGCCGAAAGCGACCCGGAATTTGGAGGGAAGCTTACCGGAAACGAGGTTACAAAAGTCACAAACACCGATGGAAGCGTTGTTTATAAGGACAGCGCCGGTAAAACGATATCCAAAAGCGAACTTGTAAACAGGGTCGGGAACAACGTATATAAAGACCTCAAATCCACGTTTAAATCCATGGTCAACCCCGCAGAACCTGTAATCAGCTATGTAAAAACACCGACGAGCGTTAAGGCAGGCGCAGGCGCTGTCCTGGCCTTATTGGTGTTTGACAAAATATACAGAGATTTAAAAAAAGAAGAAAAACCATGGGAAAGCTCCATAGAAACCGCAGGCAAGGCGCTTGTCTATGCAACGGGCATACCCGGGGCCATAGGCATTGGAGAAGCGGCAGCGCAGAAGGCGGTCAAAGAGTATCAGGATTGCATCAACCAGGGCAGAAAAGACTGTTCCAAGGCAATGACAGTGTTGAAGGCAAACCTTTACGCGGTCAATGACGCCAATACCGCGTTCTGGACAGGCATTGCAGACATACCCAATCTGGTTATCAATACCCCGCTTCGCTGGGAGACCGACAGCGCCGAGGAAACAGCAAAGGAAATGGAAAAACGCGTTGAGGAATACCGTCCTATAGGGGCTTTAAGAAAGCTTGCATTGGAACTTTCAAGGCTGGCGGGTGAGGCGGATACCCAATTGAGATCCTTTGTTCCTCTCGATGAGCAGGCATGGAACCTGCAAAAGCAGGTGAGCTCTATAAGCAGCAGTCAACTGCAACTGGACGGGTCTATTAAAAAGCTTAAAAACCTTTGTACATCAGCAAAAGAGATAAACAAAAAATCCGCAGCCGTGAAAAATCTTGCTGAAATATATGCCAACATTACAAAGCGGCTTACTGCTGTAAAACAATACGCCCAGCAAACATGCAGCGCTTCAAACCAAACCATAAAAGCCTTTAGCGAAGGGAAAATTGATGAAAAAGGCCTCGAATCATACAAGGCCAATATAAAATCGACATACCTCGATCAAGCCGAGACGCAGTACGCCTATGCGCAACAGGAAATGACGTCGCTGAAAGGCACTGCCGGCGAAAAGACCGATCTTGCAACTCAGGCCGTGAACGCGCAGAAGGAATTTACGAAATATATGAATTTTATACAGGCTGTTTCTAAAGGCGCCGCCAAACTCACGGATGACTACGTGAAAAAGATCGTTCAGCTTAACGCCACGGTCACAGAGTTCAATAATGCACTTGCCAGGTTTCGTACAGGCGTGAAATATTTTTATAATGAGAAAGACGTCAAGGAACAGCAGGAAATTTTAGAGATTGCCCGTCAGGTTGATGCGCTGAAAATAGATATCAAAAGCGCCGTGGAACACGAGGGCAAGATCAAAGACTTTTACCGGTTTACTGTTGATGTGACAAAGCTCGCACAATTAAAACCCGAACCATGTCCGGAGATGGATCTGCTTATTTCACGGTCCGGGGGTGATGACCGGTCGGTTCCGGCCTTTGAGGAGGCGGGAAAAATGATCGCTGAAGGGCGTAATTGTTACGCCAATTTGAAAAGTGCTTCACAGGTTAAGGCCGAGGTTTCAATCAGGGTATCGCCTGCAAGCGCCGAGGTATTCGTTGGCGATACGCTGACTTTTGTTGCATCGCTTACTCCCGAAACAAAAGGCGCGCAGAATTATTTCAGATGGACGGTGAACAACCAGGAATCGGGCAACAAAAGCAGTTCGCAACCCTTAAAGATCGGGTGTAAAGGCAGCCACACAGTCAGGGTGGAGGCGTTCAGGGCTGTAAGCGGGGCAGCTCAGAAAATAGGTGAGGCAACATATTCGCTTATTGCAAAAGAAAAAGAACAGGTAAAGGCAAAGGCATCTATCTATATCTCCGGGCCAGGTAAAATAAAGATGGGCCAATCAGGCACATATACCGGGATGATCTCAGAGACAAATGTTTCCGAGTCTGTTTTGTATTTCAAATGGTTAATAGATGAGAAGGAAACCGGAAGTGGGAAAACTATCTCGTTCAATGGAAGCACTCCCGGTGTTCATGCCGTTGGGGCGGAACTCTGGATGAGGGGAAATCCCGACACGAGGCTTGCACAGATAGGTTACGCCGTGGTGGTTGAGGGACAGCCTGCGCCTCAGAAAGATAAAGAGATAAAGAAAAATCAGTACGAAGAGTGTATAAGCAGTGAAAAGAAGTATTACGAAAACGCGGTAAATTGGTTTCCCAAGATCAGGAACAAGGATTCTTATCCACACTATAGCTGTCAGCCCATGGGTTCGACTCAGGAATATCCCCCCAAGCAGTGTTGTGATACATACTATGCAACCCGAAATCAACCCGGAAGGAGCGATGCGTGGTATGTTCTCCAGGAATGCGGATGGAAAGTGGAGACAAAAAAGAGAAAAGAGACCTTTGATAAAAAAGCGGAGGCATGTCGTAAAAAATATCCTGATGCAAAACCGTAGTGACCATGAAAAACTGGAATATGGTTTATACATATGTGTGAAGGCAAGTAAAAGGTTTACTAAAAACAACGAGAGGTAATTAAAACGATAAAGCCCAAACTTTACAGCTTATATATAACCCTGTGTTTTATGCTTTTATCCGACATGTCCGCAGTTCTTTACGCTCAGACGAGCCCTGTCAAAGCAACAAAGGATGACCTGGTCCGTTATTAAGTAATTTTGTAATAGTATTTTCCTTGCAAATTAATTAAAATTGCAGGAGAATTAAAAAAAGCATGGGGATCAAAAATAAATGTGTCATTGCAAGACTTGGTTCCTTTTGCTTTCTTTGAAATAATCATGCAATTTCATGTTCCAACTGGAGGTAAATCATGAAAAATACGTTATACATCTGTTTTTCTTCTGTTCTTATATGTTGTCTGCTCTCCTTTTCATCCATCTGTGCTCAGGAACTTACAGGAAGAGAGCCACCCACAAAGCTATTTCAGGAACAAGGAGCCGGCTATGTCATAGAATATCCCTATGGCTGGACCTATGTGAAATCCGGTATCACCGTTGTATTCAGTGGACTATCCGGTACAAAGGCATATTTTTCCACCGTGAGTATTCAAAATTTGCTTTCCACGAAGGCAAAAGCAGGAAAGTACCAAGATGTGGATGCCGTAATAGGTGACTTTTTAAACCAATTAAAAACAGCAAAAGAATTCAAAAGATCCAACATAGAGCCTTTCCCTTATTCAAAAGGCAGTGTGCATCTCATGGGGAAGCAATTTGTTGGGGAATACTGGAGGGATGGAGAGAGGTTCAGACAGTGGATCATTGTGCTTCCAAGACCAAAGGGAGAGGCATTCCATGCATGGTTTTACACCTCTCCAATAACACAATATGACGAATTTTTAGGCACTGCAAAGATAATGCTGAATTCATGGATTATCGTAGAATAACATAACCCTTACTTTCGGTAGTCCCGCGATCATAAATCAATACCTACAGGATGTGAGGGTATCGCAGGCCGTGGGGTCAATTACAGCCAAAACCACATTCAGGATAGGACCAAGCCCTAACGAACTCCAGGGGACACTCTACCCCTGGCATGTGCAATGGAACGATGATGGGAAAACGGTCATTATAAAAGAAAGGTGGCAGGGAGGCAATACTCATCCGGGAAACCCGCCACGCCCATTTGCTCTGAAGAGATAGAAAGGGGGACATGGGGATATGGTTCCGTTGCTTGATTGCCCTGCGGGCGTCTTAAATTCCGTAATTCGTGACGGGAAAAAGGGGTTCAAGGATTCGCAGTTCCACTGTTACTTCCCTATGCAAAACCGCTCAAAGATGTCGTGGAGAATGTCATCAGGGCATGTTTCTCCTGTGATTTCTCCGAGGTGAAAAAGTGACTGGTGGAGTTCGAAGGCGGTGATTTCCAGCGGCCCATTCGTTTTTATGACACTGATCGCTTCTTCCAGTCCCTCTGATGACTTTTTCAGGGCATTTCTGTGTCGTTCGTTCGTAATGAATACGCCGCTGCCTTTCATCCCTTTTTCCATTAATTTTTCATACATTACATGTTTTACCTGTTCAAGCCCTATGTCTTTTAATGCCGAAATCTCAAGCCATTTCAAACCCTTTGATTGTAACGCACCGGTATCAATAATCCCTGGCAGGTCAATTTTGTTCAGTACGACAACTTTCCGTTTTGTGGCAATACTTTTGTATACTTCTTCGTCCTCACCGGTATATTGTCCGGAACTGTCCAGCACCCAGATAATAAGGTCTGCACTGGGGATTTTCTGTTTTACCTTCTCTACTCCTGCTTCCTCTACCACATCCAGCGGTGTCCGCAAGCCTGCCGTATCAACGACCTTTACCTTTACTCCCTTGATATGTATTGTATCTTCGATGAGGTCGCGTGTTGTTCCGGGTATAGGGGTAACAATTGCCCTCTCTTTGAGCAGGAGGGCGTTTAAAAGACTCGATTTGCCCACATTCGGCTTGCCGAGAATGAGCACCTCAAAACCCTGCTTGATGGCCTTACCTTCATAGTATGAATTGAGCAGTTTTTTGATATCCAGTCTTGTTTGCTTCAGCGTCGAGAATATCTCTTCTTCATCAACACCTATCTCTTCTTCGGGGAAATCAATGAGGGCTTCTATCTCTGTGAGGACCCTTTTTATATTTTCTTTAATACCGGCAATCTTTCCTGATAGCGACCCGCTCAGGTGCTCCATGGCATTATGTAATTCTTCGTCGGTCTCGCTCTGGATAATATCGAGTACGGATTCTGCCTGGAGAAGGTCGATCCTTCCATTCAGGAAGGCTCTTTTTGTAAATTCACCAGGGTCGGCAAGCCTTGAGCCATGCTCCATCATCAAAGTGAGGATATTCTTCTGTGTGGCATATCCACCATGGGAATAGACCTCCGCCACATCCTCTTTTGTATAGGTATCTGGCGCCTTCATAAAGACGGCAAAGACCTCATCAATGATTTTATTATTCTCAGTGTTTATGATATGACCGAGATAGAGCGTGCGGGGAAGGAATTCCTCTTGTTTCTTTTTTGGGACAAATATTGTTTTTAATATTGAATGGGCTCCATGCCCACTCATCCTTATTATGCCAATGCCCCCTTCACCGGGGGGAGTTGATATGGCACATATGGTATCAGCGATTTCCATTCACAAATTTGCGATTTCCATCCGCAATCTTGTTTGGTGAAATAACCACTTTCTTTGTATGCCCTTCGCCTTCACTCTTCGTGTTTATGTTTTTATTGTGTTTGAAGAGCGTGTGAACAACTCTTCTCTCATAAGGATTTAGAGAATCAGTCTTTAAAGCCCTTCCGGTCCTTTTCACCTTGTCGGCCAGCCTTTTTGCCATAACCGTAAGGACCTGTTTTCTTTTTTCCCTGTAACCATTGATGTCGATGAGCAGCTTGAGCCCCTGTTTGTATCTTTTTGTAATGGCAAGCCTCAGGACATGCTGGAGTGCCTCCAGAGCTTCCCCATCCTTTCCGATAAGGATGTCACCATGATCGGACTGTACAAGGAACATGAGTCTGTCATTTGCCCTTGTGACTCTCACACTGAAAGATAAACCGACAAACTTCGAGAGTTCTTCCAGAAATTTTTTTCCGTATTCTTCGGGCTCCTGTGGTTCTTCAGGCTCTTCGGGTATATTGATTACCCTTAAACGAGCCGTAATTCTTACCTTTTTGCTGCCGAGCAGACCGAGAATCCCCTTTGTGTCAACCTCTTTCACGTCTATATCGAGATCTTTTTCTTCTGCATTCAGTTCAAGTGTGGCCTTTCTTATTGCCTCTTCATACGTTTTGCCTTCAACTTCTATATAATCCATGGTGCCCCCTCAAGAGACTTTTTTGTTAATGTAAAATTGCTGTCCTATGGAAATGACGTTGTTTACGAGCCAGTAAAGCACAAGGCCTGCCGGAAAACCCCAGAAGAGAAAGGTAAAGAAAATGGGCATGAATAACATCATCTTTTCCTGCATGGGGTCTGCGCTGGTTGGTGTCATCTTCTGCTGAATCATCTGGGTAATGCCCATTACTAAGGGCAGGATCCTTATTGGTACCGTATATCCCATTACAGCAAAGGAGAACAGATCTTCAGGCGCCGAAAGGTCGTTAATCCAAAACATGAACGGTGCATGCCTCAACTCGATTGCCCCTGAAAGCGCTTTATAGAGTGCGAAGAAAACAGGTATTTGTATAACCATCGGCAAACATCCACCCATAGGATTGACGCCTTTTTGTTTATACATTGCCATCATTTCCTGGTTTACTTTTTGTTTATCGTCTTTATATTTTTCCCTGAGTTTTGCGATCTGCGGCTGCAGTTTCTGCATCTCCTTCATTGATTTGTAGCTTTTTACACTAAGAGGATAGAAGATAATCTTTATGAGAATTGTAAGGAGAATGATATCGATGCCATAGTTGTGAGTGACTTTGTTGGAGAGATTAAGTCCCATAATAAGAGGTTTTGCGATAATGTCGAACCATCCGAAGTCGACAATCTTTTCTGCTTTCACGTTCAGGCTTGCCAGGATACTTGATTTTTTTGGTCCGAAATAGAGTTTTGCCGAAAGGGTAGGCTTATCCATAAATATCCTGAGGACGGGTATACTGTGTTCCGCCTTAGGGTCCGTCTTGAAGATGGTAAGGGGAAATGCTGAATCTTCCTGTGGAATGTAGATGAAGGCAAAGAAGCCGTCATCAAGCCCTGCATATTTAAAACTGTTGATTTCGATATTTTTTTCTATCTTTTCGACTTGCTCGAATTTTTTACCATTAAAGTAGAAAGGACCTTTAAACGTATAGGTCGATTCATTTTTGCCGGTTACTACTGCAAAATCTAACGATGTTTTGTCCTTTTCCGACGATTCTACCTCAACCTTCATATCGATTGTGTACGTATCGGGGTGGAATGTGTATATCTTTTTGATCTTTGTGCCGTTCGTTAATGTTCCGGTAAGGGTAATGGTCCCCTCTTTGTCGGTGACGGTGAGACTTCCCTTATCGGGTTTGAATGTGGTACTGTCATCTACAATTTCGTTATTAATTGTTTTAAACACTTTAGGGAGAAAGATGTAGGGTTTTACATCCTCAATCATCTCTTTGTCTTTATTGTCTTTCACTGTTTCTTTGTATTGTTTGAGCTTTACGCTTTTGATGCCACCCCCGAAGTCGAGAAGTGTAACCGTCAGGAGGGGGGTCTCTACTACCACGTTTTTCACTTCTTTTGATGGTTTTGCTTCAGGCTTTGCGATTACATCGCCTTTTTTTTGTTTAACGGCGGTATCTTTCTTTTCTTCCTTCGTTTGAGGCTGAACCTTTGCCTGGGTTTGATCTTTTGTCTGAGACTGCTCTGTCGTTTGCTTCGGTTCTTCCGATTGCTGTGGCTTCGGTGCAAAATACATCTGGAAGACAAATAATATGGCAACTGTTAAAGCCAGGGCTATAATTGTGCGCTTTTCCATTCGGATCCTCCGCTATATTACCGGGTCGTATCCGCCCGGATGCAAGGGGTTACATTTTAAAAGCCTTTTCAGGCCGTGTAGTGTACCCTTAAAAACACCTTTTTTCTCAATGGATTCCTTCATGTAGCATGAACAGGTGGGGTAAAACCTGCATTCAGTGGGAACGAATGGAGATATGCATATCCTGTACAGGTCTATCAAAAAGATAACAGTTTTTTTCATTAATGGATGTTTCCGTTCAGCAGGTTTTGCAATTCTGTCTTTGTGCCTTCCCATGTAAGCTTTGGCGGTAGCGTTTTTATTCTTATAAGATGGTTGTGGCTGTCTTTGAACAGATGTTTGTTTAATCTGAAAAACTCTTTTGCAAGACGTCTCATCTTATTCCTGACAACCGCCCCCCCTGCTGCTTTCCGTATGCTCACCCCGATTCTTTTTGTACCGATTTCATTCTCATGTAACAGGAGGATAAAATGGCCTGTTTCTCTGTGCTTTGTCCATTTTATACCCCGAAAGTCCTTTTTATTCAATCTTTCTTTTTTAGGGAGAGTAAATTCCATGTAGTCCAGTTATCAGTGACCAGTTAACAGTGATTCATAAACTAAATTTTATATTTGTATGGTTTATTTGAATAGAAATCACTTATTGCGGACTAAACAGACAGTTGTTTTCTTCCTTTAGCCCTTCTTCTCCTGATTACGTCTCTTCCGGATGCGGTTCTCATTCTCACAAGAAAGCCATGTGTTCTTTTCCTGCTCTTATTGTGAGGCTGGTAAGTCCTTTTCATTCTTTCACCTCAAAGTTATTTCGAAGTTATTACTTAAACATAAAAGACTGCAAGTGTCAATAGCAACTGCCTGGGCTCACGTCGCCCCCTCCACGGGCATAAGCCCGTGGAGCCACCCCCTCTCGCTCGCGGTGCGAGCTGGTTAAATGCATATACAGGGGTTCAAACAGCTCAAACCACTGAACGTTTACCGGCTACCCTTTTAAATTCTTGATTTTTGAAATAAACCCATGTAAAATTCACAGTATTTTAATTGATTCTTATATCCTCGAAAGGAGTTTACATGAAAAAGTATGAGCCCGATGCTATTAGAAATGTTGGTATATTTTCGCATGGAAGAGAAGGCAAGACATCTATTGTTGAGGCTATGCTTTTTCTTTCAGGAGAGAACACCAGACTCGGAAGGGTCGATGATGGTACCTCCTTGATGGACTATGAGCCTGAGGAGGTCGAAAGAAAGATAACTATCTCCTCATCGCTTGCATGTTTTGAGTGGGGTAAAAACAGGATCAATTTTATTGATACCCCCGGTGATGACAATTTTATATCAGACGCCAAATTATGTATGCGTGTTGTTGATGGTGCAGTAATAGTAATAAGCGCTATTTCCGGTGTGAAGGTGGGAACCGAAAAGGTATGGCAGTATGCAAATGAACTTTCAATACCTGCCTGTGTTTTTATTAATAAGCTTGACAGGGAGAGGGCTGATTTTGAAAGGACGGTTGAGGATGTCCAGAAGAATTTTACGGATGCAAATCTTTTGGTTGTACAGTTGCCAATGGGCAAGGAAGAAGCCTTCAAAGGAGTGATAGACCTCCTATCAATGAAGGCATATATATATAAGGATGATGTCTCAGGTAGCTTTGAACGTGTTGATATACCGGCAGAATTTGAAGGTGAAGCGAATAAATACAGGGAAAAACTTGTTGAAATTGCAGTTGAAATGGATGACGAGGTGATGGAGCGTTATCTTAACGGCGATGAAGTGAAAGATGAAGAGATTGAAAAATGTCTGAAAGACGGCATATGGACAAGGCGTATCGTTCCAATCATGTGCGGGTCGGCAGCAAAAAATATTGGCATTAATACATTGCTGGACAACATCGTTAAACATTTCCCGCCATCAACGTATAAAGATGAAGTTGAAGGGATAGACCCTAAGACGGGAAATGAGATAAAGAGAAAAATGAAATCTGATGCACCCTTCAGCGCATTTATATTCAAAACAATTACAGACCCCTTTGCAGGGAAATTGACACTCTTCAAGGTGTATTCCGGCGAGATCCATCCTGATATGACAGTCTTGAATGTCACGAAAGATGAGAAAGAGAGGATAGGACAGATATTTTGTCTTGTCGGCAAAAAGCAAAAACAAGCAGGCTTTGCTTCGGCTGGAGACATTGCAGTTTTAGCAAAATTAAAAGAGGCGGGAACGGGTGATACGTTGTGCGATGAGAAAGCCCCCATTAAATACAAAGATGTATCCATGTCACCTCCTGTTATCTCTTTTTCTCTGCAGCCCAAGGCAAAAGGCGATGAAGACAAGCTTAATACGTCTCTTGCGCGGCTTATGGAGGAAGATCAAACGATAAAATATACGAGGGATGAACAGACAAAGGAATTCATCCTGTCCGGAATGGGCCAGGTCCACATTGAAGTTGTGGTGGAGAGGATGAAAAGGAAATTTGGCGTGGAAGTGGAATTGAAAGAGCCCAGGGTTCCCTACAAGGAAACGATCAAGGGAACTACGAAGGTACAGGGAAAATACAAAAAGCAATCCGGCGGCAAGGGACAATACGGTGATACATGGCTCGAACTGAGCCCTCTGCCGAGAGGTTCAGGGTTTGAGTTTGTTGATAAGGTTGTTGGAGGGGCCATTCCGAGGCAGTACATACCGGCAGTTGAGAAGGGTATCGTGGAAGCAATGCCGCAGGGTATCCTTGCCGGTTATCCCGCGACTGACTTCAGGGTTACCCTCTATGATGGTTCCTATCATGATGTTGACTCTTCGGAAATGGCTTTCAAGATTGCCGGATCAATGGGCTTCAAGAAGGGTATGGAGCTGTGCAACCCAACGCTCCTCGAACCCATCATGAAGATTGAAGTCATTGTACCTGATGAGTTTATGGGCGATATCATGGGCGATATGAATTCCCGAAGAGGCAAAATTATAGGCGTTGAAGCAAGAGGGAATAATCAGGCCGTTAAAGCAGCCGTTCCCATGGCAGAGATTTTAAAATATGCCCCTGACCTTCGGTCCATGACAGGTGGAAGAGGGATATTTACCGTTGAATTTTCCCACTATGAAGAGGTTCCGGCACATATTGCACCAAAGATCGTAGAACTGGCGAAAAAAGAGAAGGAACAGGAGAAGTAATTAAAATCTGAGGGGTCGAGGGGCATAGGGTTCGAGGGTAATAAACAACCGACCCTTGGGCCCCTTTTTTACAATGAAAGCCGTAATCCAGAGAGTCAAAAGTGCATCTGTAGAGGTTGAGGGCAGGATTGTCGGTGATATAGGCCGCGGCCTCATGGTGCTTCTTGGGATCGGCAGGGGTGACACCATCCAGGACGTACAGTGGATTGTGGATAAAATCATACATCTCAGGATATTTGAAAAAGAAAACGGAAAGCTCGACGAATCTCTTCTGGATATAAAGGGGGAACTTCTTCTTGTGTCACAGTTTACCCTCTATGGTGATTGCACAAGGGGGCGGAGGCCGTCATTTACTGATGCCATGGGCGCAAAAGAGGCAAGAAAACTTTTTGAAATATTCGTCGCGAAGGCAAAAGAGAAAATAGAAAAGGTAGAAACCGGTATTTTTCAGGCCACCATGAATGTGTCCCTTATTAACGAAGGTCCGGTGACATTAATCGTTGATTCGAAAGCATAAAAAATTAATCAAGAAAAAAGCTTGACCGATTGTATACACTGTAGTATTAAAATACCAGACCAATTAAAGACTTATCATAAAGAGCACACAATGCCAGATTCTAAGAAGAAAAAACCCCCGAACATTGATATTTTTAAGGCATGGTGTAAGGCATGCGGGATATGTGCAGCATTTTGCCCCACAGGCGTCCTTGCCCGTGATGAAGGCGGTTACCCGTATGTGAAAGAGCCCGATAAATGCATCAGTTGTGGATGGTGTGAGATACGGTGCCCGGATTTTGCAATAACCGTTAAGAAAAAAGATAAAAAAGACAGAGCCGAAAGGGACACAGGAGATATTTAGCTCGCATAAGCGAGCGAGAAGGGGAGGCTCCGGTGGCTTGGCTGCCGGAGGGGGCGACGTGAGCCCCAGAAATTGTGCAGGAGAAAAAATTGAAGAAGAAGCCAAAGAAGGAACTGCTGCTTCAGGGCAATGAGGCTATCGTAGAAGGTGCGCTACGGGCCGGTTGCCGTTTTTTTGCAGGTTATCCAATAACTCCGGCAACAGAAATATCAGAACTGTTATCAGTAAAACTTCCTCAGGTTGACGGTACCTTTATCCAGATGGAAGATGAGATTGCAAGCATGGGTGCCATTATCGGGGCCTCCCTTGCAGGCGTGAAGTCCATGACAGCAACAAGCGGTCCAGGCTTTTCCCTCATGCAGGAAAATCTGGGTTATGCAATCATTGCAGAAGTTCCGTGTGTTATTGTGGATGCCATGCGTGCTGGACCAAGCACGGGATTACCCACATCGCCCTCGCAGAGCGATGTCATGCAGGCCCGGTGGGGTACGCACGGCGACCATCCGATCATTGTTTTGTGCCCGTCCACAGTAAGAGAATGTTACGACATTACCATCACGGCCTTTAATATGGCAGAGAAATTCAGAACGCCTGTTATTATTCTCGTTGATGAGGTGGTGGCGCACATGAGAGAAAAAATATCCCTCTCTGACGATGAAGAAATTGAGATATTTAACAGGGTAAAGCCGACAGTCCCACCTGAATGGTATATCCCATACGAGGATACCCCGAGGGGTGTGCCTGCAATGGCGAACTTCGGTGAAGGCTACCGGTATCATGTTACGGGATTGACCCATGATGTAAGGGGTTTCCCAACATCGAGACCCGATGAAATAGACCCATTTATAAGGCGTTTATTCAGAAAGATCAGCCAGCACTTTGCTGAGATGCAGATTGGTGAGTTTTTTGAGACAGATGATGCCGAAATCACCATTATTGCCTATGGGTGTGTAGCACGATCTGCAAAAAAGGCTGCCAGAGATGCAAGGGCCAGAGGACTCAAGGTCGGCGCTTTAAAGATGAATACCATATGGCCTTTTATGAGAACTGCCGTTGAAAAGGTGCTCCAGACCTCAAAGACAATCATTGTGCCGGAGATGAACATGGGACAGATGTCAAGAGAGGTAAAACGGGTAAATAAGACCGATGCAAAGGTTTTTACGATCAGCAAAGTAGACGGCACAATCATTACCCCTGAAGAGATTTTAAGTAAGATCAAGGAGGTACACTAATGACTGAAGTGACCAAATTGATCCATAAATATCTACGGCATGATAAGAAATTTCCCCATGTCTGGTGTCCGGGGTGCGGTATCGGAATTATGCTCGGTTCTCTCATCAGGGCTATTGACGAATGTGGTTACAATAAAGATGAGATTGTACTTGTTTCGGGTATCGGGTGTACGGGCAGGCTGCCTGTATATGTGGACTTCAATACACTCCATACGACCCATGGACGTGCCCTTACTTTTGCAACGGGTGTGAAGCTTGCGAAACCCGGGCTGAAGGTGATTGTAGTTATGGGGGATGGTGATGCCGTTGCAATAGGCGGAAACCACTTCATACATGCTGCCAGGAGAAACGTTGATATTTCGACGGTTATCCTTAATAACAGCGTATACGGCATGACCGGAGGCCAGTATTCACCGACAACACCCTACGGAATGAAAACCACAACATCGCCATATACAAATGTTGAGCAGTCTTTTAAAATATCGGAGCTTGCTGTTACAGCAGGGGCAACTTTTGTAGCCAGGGGCACGGTATATCATGCTAAGATGCTGGATAGCCTCATGGAAAAGGCCTTTCAGAAAAAAGGTTTTTCTGTGGTGGAGGTTATTAGCCATTGTCATACCCAGTATGGGAGACTGAATCGTATGGGTTCCGCTGTTGAGATGATGGCATGGCAGAGAGATCATGCAGTGACGATTGAAAAGGCTGCCCAGATGAAAGAGGAAGAGATGAAGGATAAGTTCAAGATCGGAGTGCTGATCGATAAAGAACTTCCCGTTTTTCATGAGGAATACGAAAAGATAAGAAAATGGGCAAAAGGAACGAAATAATATAGTTACATAGTGAATAGTAAAAAAACAAGAAGACAAAAAATGGGAGATAAGATAAAGAATTTCAAGGATTTGAAGATATGGCAAAAGAGTCCTGTCCCCGAACGGGGGAATGACAATGGCTTGATAAAATGTCTTTCACTATTCACTATTCACTATTCACTGCCTTCATTTCGTATTGCAGAGGGACTATAATATGAGTTTTAGATACGATATCCGTTTAAGTGGTTCAGGCGGGCAGGGATTGATTCTTATGGGGATTATCCTTGCTGAGGCAATTGGTGTTTATGATGGAAAATATGTTGCCCAGACACAAAGTTATGGCCCGGAGGCGAGAGGTGGCTCAAGCAAAGCCGAAGTAGTGGTAAGTGATGAAGAGATCGATTACCCGAAGGCCATGCAGCTCGATTTACTCCTTGCCATGAACCAGAAATCATGTGATGACTATTACATGGACCTTAAGTCGGATGGCATACTTATTGTAGATTCCACTTTTGTCAATCAGGTGCCTCTCCCGAAGGCATACAGAATTCCTTTCACAAGGATTGCCCGTGAAAATCTGAAAAGGGAGATGGTGGCTAACATCGTTGCTCTTGGAGCGATTGCAAAATTAACAACTATTGTTACGCCAAGGGCAGTGGAAACGGCTGTCCTTGCACGGGTACCGAAAGGCACAGAACAATTAAACCGCGATGCCCTGAAGGCAGGCATGGCTGCTGCAATGAAAGCCCGCAAGGCTGTAATGCCCCATATGCTGAGTGAGCGGGTAGATGAAGATACATGAGTTTCAGGCAAAACAGCTCTTTAATGCTTACAATATCCCTACCCCGAAAGGCCAAATAGTCACATCCACAGAAGAAATACCCCAGGCAGTTGAACATGCAGGGGATTTCCCTCTTGTTCTTAAGGCACAGGTCCATGCAGGAGGCAGGGGCAAGGGCGGCGGGATAAAGATAGTCAATACCGTTGAAGAAGCAATAATGGTTTCATCCGGACTTCTCGGGAAAACACTGGTTACCCCGCAGACCGGCGAAGAAGGAAAACCCATAAACCACCTCCTGATCGAAGAAGTACTCCATGTTGCGAAAGAGTTATATCTGGGCATTACGGTAGACAGGATAAAGACCTGTGTCACGGTGCTGGCGAGCGCTGAAGGCGGTATGGAGATCGAAAAGATAGCAGCCGGGACCCCTGAAAAACTCTTTACCGAAAATATTGATCCCGGTATCGGATTAAGACCTTTTCAGGCGAACAGAATATTCTTTTCGTTAGGGTTAGACCCGGCACTCTCACGGAAGATGAGCGGGATTATTTTAAACCTATATCGCCTCTTCATTGATAAAGACTGCTCGCTCGCCGAGATAAATCCTCTCATTGTAACAAAAGGCGGCGACATTATTGCCCTTGATGCAAAGATTAATGTTGACGACAATGCGTTGTACCGGCATCCCGATATTGCATCCTTGAGGGATCTCGGCCAGGAGAACCCCCTGGAAGTGGAGGCGTCAAGGTATAATCTGAATTATATTAAGCTGAAAGGGAATGTGGGTTGCATGGTAAATGGAGCCGGGCTTGCCATGGCAACCATGGACCTGATAAAGCATGTTGGTGCAGCGCCGGCGAATTTTCTCGATGTCGGTGGAGGCGCTACCTCTCAGATGGTCACCGAAGGCTTGAAAATATTGCTTTCCGACACCGATGTCAAGGTGATTTTTATAAACATTTTCGGCGGTATACTCCGCTGTGATACCCTCGCTAAGGGGGTCGTTGAGGCAGCTCGCCAATTGGAGATAAAACTGCCCATGGTTATAAGGCTTGAAGGAACAAACGTAGAACCGGGCCGTCAGATATTTGCCGAATCGGGTCTCTCGTTTACTGTAGCGAATGGGATGGGGGATGCGGCGGAAAAAGTTGCGGAAGCGATTAATAGCGTGAATAGTGAATAGTGAATAGTAAAACCTTCCATCTGTTATTCTGGGCTTGATCCGGTTCCTTCACTTGCGAAGCAACATCCAGACTATGCACTGTTCACTAACGACTGTTCACTGAACGAGGTTGAGAAATGAGCATTATAGTTGATAAACATACACGATTGGTTGTTCAGGGTATAACCGGCAACGAGGGTGCATTCCATACACGGCAGATGGTGGAGTATGGAACGGATGTCGTTGGAGGGGTTACTCCTGGCAAGGGTTCGCAAAAGTTCGAAGGTATTCCCGTTTTTAATACAGTAAAGGCAGCGGTTGATGCTACTGGCGCCAATGCATCGGCAATTTTTGTGCCGCCCCCGTTTGCCGCTGATGCCATTCTGGAAGCAGTTGAAGCAGGCATAGAGGTTGTTGTCTGTCTCACAGAAGGCATTCCAACCATCGATATGATTACTGTAAGGCATTACATGAAGGACAGGAAGGCTGTCCTCATAGGCCCCAATACACCGGGCATCATCTCTCCCGGTAAGTGCAAAATTGGTGTTATGGCAGGGTACATTCATAAAGAGGGCAGTATAGGGATTATTTCCCGAAGCGGCACCTTAACCTATGAAGTGGTAGACCAGCTTACGAAACGCGGGATAGGACAATCAACCTGTGTAGGCATAGGAGGAGATCCTGTTATTGGTCTCAAATATGTTGACCTTCTCGAGATGTTTGAAAATGATAAAGATACCGATGCTATTGTGATTATCGGTGAAATTGGCGGCCAGGCTGAAGAATACGCTGCCGAATATTTCAAAAAATACATGAAAAAACCGGTTGTGGCATTTATTGCAGGGGTAACCGCACCGCCGGGAAGACGTATGGGCCATGCAGGGGCAATTATATCCGGTGGGGTAGGGGACGCTGCCACAAAGATAAGGACACTCGAAACGGCGGGCATCACAGTTGTAAAAAGCCCTGCCGAGATAGGGCAGACGGTGGCAAGCGTAATTCGCCGATGCAAGTGAATAAGTCAATATGACCCCGGTTGTTCGAATCTTGCTTTCAGTATGGATTCGGTTGATATGATGGACTATTTTTTTCATTACGATTGTCTATTACTGGGGCTTGCGCCTGTCCCCGTAAGGGGGTCGCCCCCTCTACACGACCCGCAAGCGGGTGCCCCGGCCTGCGGGGCCACCCCCTCTCGCTCGCTTTGCGAGCTGGATAGATCCTCCCGGGCTTGCCTGTGGGAATCTATTTATATCATGGGCAGGTATGTCGTTTTATGTCTCAGGAGAAAGAATTTTCTCAAGCTCAGCAAGAAGCTGGGGCATATTTATAGTGATAGCATCCCACAATATGTCATAATCAACAAAATCATAACCATGGATTAGCCTGTTCCGCATGCTGATTATTTTTGGCCATGGAATTTGTGGATATTCGTTCTGCCTTTCTTTCGGATATTTGCTTGCTGCTTCTCCGATAAGCTCGATGAGCCGGGTCATTGCAAGGCAGAATATCTCATCTTCTTCCAGATCGGTTTTTTCTTTTCCAGCAGCTAAAGATATGGTCTTTCGCGCATATGAAAGAGCCTTATTTTTGGATCATTGTCTGGCATACTGTACCTCTGCTGTTGCTTAAACTTTATCCCGAAAATACTTACTCAGGCATTTAGGGGTATTCAGGTCCACTTTTCTACCGCCAAGAATATTCGACAATGCCTGTTCCATGTCGTAAAGCTCAAAAAACCCCACTCTGGCCTCCGGTTCAAATTCTACCAGGACATCCACATCGCTTTTTGGACCAAAGTCGCCTCTCAATACTGACCCAAAAAGGGCAAGCTTCCGTATGCGGTTCCGTTGGCAAAATTCTTCTATTTTCTGCTTCGAAATATTTATTTTGCTTGCCATTTTTCTAACCATCTAAAATCACTGATGCTGATTTTAGATGGTTAGTATTATTATGTGGGAGTTCCACTATTCACTGCCTTCATAAGGTCGGGGCAATCCAGGTTAGCAGCGAAGAGATATTCTTGTAAAACAGGCAGATTTTCCTCTTATAATTTTTTCAATAATGGTCTACTATTGAAAATTGGCAAATACACTTACTATGAATTTAAGAAACCGGGTACTTATCATTTGACAGAAGAAATGGACATTGGGTATATTTGACAAATGAATAAGGGGCCGAGACAAGTTGACCCCACTTGTTCCTTGTTCTGTGTAAAAGAAAAGCATAGTTGCGAGAGAGAAGAGTCATGATAAAACAACTTCAGACAAAGGCCCGTATCCGCAACATTATTATTCTTACAATTGTAGTTTTTTGCGTTTCCTTTCTATTATATTCTGCGAATGCGCTTCACCTCTTTGAGCTGAAGGTTTTTGACCTTTATTCGCGTCTGCTCAATCCTCTTCGCTCATCCGGTGATACTGTTATTATTGAAGTGGATCAAAAAAGTATTGATGCATTGAGCAGAGAAGGAATCAACTGGCCCTGGCCAAGGCAGATGTACTCTCCCATTATAGAGTATCTGTCTGAGGCGGATGCCGTTCTTGTTGATGTCCTTTACACCGAACCATCATCCTACGGACAGGAAGACGATGTAATATTTGCAGATGCAATCAGGAAGGCATCAAATGTGTATCTCCCGTTTTTCCTCTCCAAAAACCCGAAGGACACGTCGCTTGAAGACATGATGTTCGTGAAGACACACTCCATAGGTGAAGCAACTGGTACGTCTTCACCATACCGCTCAGTTATTGTTCCACTGGACGTCTTGAGGGCACATATAAAAGGAACCGGGAATATCGCGATCAGTCCCGATGAAGATGGTGTCTACCGGAAAATACCCCTTTTTTTTCAGTTTCAGAACAGGATAGTGCCGAATCATATCTTCTCTTGTTTAGTCAAGCAGGGAAAGTTGCAGGTATTGCACAACAAAGCGTGTTTGCGCAACACGCCTGTTCCGCTTGTTGATGGAAAGGTGCTGCTGCGTTATTACAGGGATCGCAGGCCATTTCAAGTCTTTTCAGCGGTTGATATTCTGAATGCTGCAGTTGGCAAGGACCCAACGAAGTCTATGCCTATTAGCAAAGAGTATTTCAAGGGCAGAACTGTGTTCGTCGGGTTTACCGCCGCAGGACTCTATGATTTGAAGCCTACATCCGTATCCCCGGTATCAACAGGTGTGTATATTAATGCTACCCTCTTTGACAACCTCCGGGATGGGAGTTTCATGAGGCCCGTAAATCCTGTTTTTGTTGTTCTGAGCATGTTTTCTATTGTCTTGTTACTCTCAGTTTTTGTCTTGTATAATCATTCTTTTATCAAAAATCTTGCCATGTTTCTTGGAATATTTGCATTAGTATTTGGAATAACCGCCCTGTTATTTTTGAATACCCATTATTTTCCTGTTGTTTATCCGGTAGCTGCCCTCATCATAGGTTTCATCTCTGCCGTAACCTTCAGTTACGCCTCTGAGGGAAAAGAACGTCTTTTCATAAGAAAGACTTTCTCGCAGTATATGGATAAGACGCTTGTTGACTATGTTTTGCAAAACCCTGACATAATCAAGCCAGGTGGGAAAAAATTACGGGTGACTGTCTTTTTTGCAGATATCGCCGGCTTCACGACCATCTCCGAAAATAACTCCCCTGAAAATACTGCCATGATGCTTCATACTGTCCTTGACGCATTGACAGAGGTGGTAATCAGTGAAAAAGGGGTTATTGATAAATATATCGGGGACTGTATCATGGCGTTTTGGGGCGCCCCTCTTCATACTGAAAATGATGAAATCAATGCATGTCAGGCTGGCCTCAACTGTTTTGCGGCGCTCAGGAGAATAAATGCAAAGTTTGAAGAGCAAGGTATTCCCCCTATCTTCATCAGAATAGGGATACATTCCGGCGATGCCATTGCGGGCAACCTTGGAAGTACAAGGCTATTTGACTATACGGTAGTTGGAGATACCGTAAACCTTGCATCGAGACTTGAGTCGGTCAACAAGGTTTTTCGCACAAATATCATTGTCAGTGAAAAAACGATGGATAGGACTAACAACTCTTTTGTTTTCAGGGAACTTGGTCTCATTGCCGTCAAAGGGAAGAGCGAGCCGATTCGTATTTATGAACTTATATCGGAAAAAGGTAATGCAGGACCGGAAGTTAAAGAAAAAATTGACCTGTTTCGCGAGGCTTTGGCTTACCACGAGAATGGCAAATTTAACAATGCCATCAGGCTGTTGGATTTGTTGTTGGAGCGTTATCCGGATGATGGTCCGGCATTGTTCTATAAGGAGAGGTGTGAGGGTCTTCTGAAAAATATTCCTTTGACAAAACCTTGGAATGTTCTTAAAATGACTGAAAAATGAAAACCTTATTTTTTACAATTACTTTTCTGTTCTTTATTCTTGCACCTGTACTTGTCTTTGCTGACCAGGCTTCTGTTGTCACCAAAGAGAATGCGATCAGGGAATACTGCAAGTTTTTTGCACCCATAAAATCGCCCGTTCGATACAACGACGTACTCGACATTCTTTCTCCCCAGGGAGACTGGTTTAAGGTCAAGTACAGGAGCGTGGAAGGTTGCATTCACAAGACGGCCGTGCAACAAAGGACCGTTTCGTTCACCGGAGCCAAGGTGTCAGGAAAAGGGGCTGGTTCTGTTTCGGAGGGAGAGACATCCCTCGCAGGCAAGGGATTCAACCCACAAGTGGAGGCATCATACAAGACAAAGCACCCTGAAATGAAATACTATCTCGTTGACGGTATTGAAAAATACGAAGTTCCGGACAAAGATATAGCCCAATTTGTGACAGGTGGAGGACTCAATCAGCCATGATTCTAAAAGGCATCATACCCGCACTTTTGTATGTCTTCCTTTGCGCATCGGCAGGCTATGCCATTGATTTGGGAGGTATTACAAAATATTTTAATAGTGCAAAAACAGCGGCAGGGTCAATAACAAAGGCAGCACGACCCATTTCCGACGAGGAGGAGTATTATGTCGGAAGGGCAGTTGCAGCCAAAATCCTCGGAACATACCAGCTTCTTGGGAACATAGAGCTTACATGGTATGTGAATCTTGTTGGTAAAACCATAACTTTGTCGTCAGATAAGCCGTTCACATACGGTGGTTATCATTTTGGAGTACTTGATACAGATGAGGTCAATGCCTTTGCATGTCCAGGCGGCACAATACTGATTACGAAAGGCATGATAAAGACGATGAGATCAGAAGATGAGCTTGCGGCAGTCCTTGCTCATGAGGTTGCACACATCAGTAAACGCGACGGTATCGGGGCAATTTCCAGTTCACGCTGGACCGAGGCGCTCACCGTTATAGGCAGCGAAGCCGCCAAGACATACGGTCCGTCGGATGTTTCGAAGCTTGTCGGCATCTTCGAAGGAAGCATCGACGATGTCTTTAAAACCCTCGTTGTGAATGGCTACGGCAAGTCACAGGAGCTTGCTGCCGACGCATCTGCCCTGCAGTATCTCGAAAAGAGCGGATATAATCCTGCAGCCTTGGATGATTTCCTTAAACACCTTTCTGAAATCGGCCAGACATCAGGCGGAGGAATCACGAAAACTCATCCCGGAACCCCTGACAGGATCAAGAATATTTCCGGGAAGTTGCCATCTGTTACAATTGATCCCCAGGCTCTCCAGAAACGGACCGTACGATTTTCTACAGTTCTTAAATAAAAATAGCATTTGAATTTTCTACAGTCTGTTACATTAATCCTGCTTCTTTGATGTTATCTGCAATTGTGTGCATCCGATGCGCCGTTGTCTCCTCCAGCATGGCGCGGACAGAAGGCGCCTTTTCAAACATGTCCAGAAACTGCTCTCTCCGCAATGTAAGAAATATACATGGGCTGAGCGTCCGGACGGTCGCTGTGCGAGGTACTTTATTGAGCAGGGCTACCCCAAAATAATCGTCATCTTCAAGTATCGCGATCTGATGGTCCTGACCTGAAGGCGTGCTTTTAAATACAAGTGAAAAACAACATTACAGGAAGGGAATGAGCGGGATGAGGGACTCAATATTTCAGTATCTTTCTACCGTCTGAGAATCATTTTGTGATTTAGGATTGCCCTTTGGCCCGAGCATCCGGTGAATACTCTTGCTGGACTTGTTAAGTTTCTAAGCAAGAGCGTGGAATGTAATCGTCGACGGTGTGGGGGGTTTCCTAAAAATTACCTGCCGGATTCAGCGGAGATCCCTTTTTATTTGGTGTTGTTGACCATGAGCCGTTGTATTGCAACGAAGCACCCGGACTGCCTCCCTGTGCGGCATTCCAGTAGTTTTTATTCGCATACACATTTGCTGATACAGTACCAGTATTGACAAGAACACCAGTATTGACCTGAACCTTGTCTGCGCTGATGAGGACAGCAGGAGATGTGAGGTTTACCGTGCCGCTGCCTCCGAATATAACCGCCCCACCGGAAAGCTGCCCGCCAAATAATTTTATCTGAGTGTTTGCATCCATCTTGCTTCCGGCATAGATATTGAGCACCCCTTCAGTGCCAAGGGCGCCTATTTTCAGGATGTCCGCCTGAAGCCCCGCGCCGGCCAGGATATCGATAATCCCTTTTATGCCATTATTGACTATATTGAGGTCGCCATAGTCAGCGACGATATTTTTCCCGTAATTTTCCCCGGCAATCGTGAGGCCGTCAATCTGTATTTTCCCGCCTGCCGAGGTGAGCTCAACCTTCGACCGGCCGGCATCGGATTTTGTATATGAAGCCGAATTAATCAGTGCAAGGATCTGCCCGGTGCTCGTAATATCGATAGCGATTGAGTTCGGGTCTGCATTCATGCTGTTCAAGGTTATTCCCCCTGCTTTTTGCCACTGGTTAAAATAATTCTGGGGGGTAGCGCTTGCCTGAACCCTGCCGGAAATCTCTATCTTGTTCTGCGCAGAAAGGTCAATGGTGCCGCCGCCTGTCAGGCGGTTATCGGTAAATACCTCGATCAATCCTCCATCGGCAACCTTTATATTGTTTGATCCGATACCGTAAAAATTTTCTGCACCAGCAATCTCTCCATTAATATTGATATTCCCTTCCGCCGCCATCGTGACCCTGCCGAACCCGCTTACGCTCTGGTTGGCAGCAATATTCAGGTCGCTCCCTGCGCCGCGTGCATATGCAAAGAATTCCTGATAGGACCTCGTTGTGGTGCTGCCTGCCGTGCCATCGCCGGTTGACGGGTTCCGGTTGGTGGTCATGTCCTGCACTGCTTTTGCCTCATCAATGAGCTGCTGCGCTTCAGCCTGTTTTTCAGGTGACTTCTTTGCCATTTCCGTTTGCCAGACTTCCTTTACCTTGTTTTCGAGTTCGGAGTTTGAAATATACGTTGTGGCGTAATCCGAAAAGGGTTTTATTTCAGCGTCGCGACTGCTGCTGGGATCATTGGCATCATAAGTGATAATCTTGAGATATCCGAGGCGCACAAGGTCGGAGCGGTTGAAGAGTGCCCGGTATTGGTCTGTGGGTTGACCGCTTGTAAGCCCCGAGCCGAATTGTGGATTATTTTCAACTGCAGAGTAAGCTATCGGCAGAGGGCGGGTAACTTCATAACGGGCAACATATTTACTGTATTGAAATGGTGTTAACGGAGGATTGTTTGTCATATTTCTGTATGGTCCCACCTGGACGGCATAATTGTATGTCCTCGCATTTACCACGCCACCGGTCTTGGCTGCGTCTCTCGTTGCGTCGGGTGCAAGATATTCAGACGCTGCCGACGTGAGGGTGCCGTATGCATAATCTGTAGTATTGACTACCACTGTTCCGGCCGGTAACGGATTACGTGCCTGCCAGTTATCCACGCCAACATACTGTCCCTTTGACTGGCTTTCCATTGCGAGTTCAGCCGATGATTTCGGGGCAATGGAGGCAGTAATTGATTTATTGATATTTATTGAACCATTCGATGCAATAAGACTCAGATTGTTCAATAAAGAAGATATCTGGACAGGTTGCGAAATGGCGATGCCTTTTCGGGAAGCAAGTGTGAGCGTATCGGGCATGCCGGCAGGTCTTAAAACGCTGAAGGCCCCCTGAACTGCAAGGTCGCTGAAGAGAAATGTGCTGATGGGGGATCTGGATGAGAACCGGTTGTTAAAGCCGATGGTATCCCTTTCGAAGGCATTCTCCTGGCTCCCGAACACATAGTTGGCAAACCCTCCCTGGTCTGTATCTCCCTGATAGTTCTGATAGATTGCGCCTGTGCCCGCAAGGGCGCCGTTTTTTGTTATTGTGCCGGCTGTATTGATGGTATTGGTGGAATCAAGGGTAAATGGCGAACCCTGATTTACTGTAAGCGGGTCGGATGTGCGTGTTTCAAACCAGCGTTCATATGTTCTGTTTTCGAGTGTTTGCAGCAGGGTATCCGAAGCGATGAGCAGTTGGCTTCCGGAGAGCATAACAAGGTTGGTTTTTATCAGATCGCCCGATAGTAAGGTTTTTTGCTGATCAGAGGCTGCGTCATTAATGCTGCTTATATTAAGCGGAGAGACATCCGGACCCTTCCGGTAGTCTCCACGCAGATTCACAAGGGTTGATGTCTGTACGAGTTGTTGCAGGTTTACATCCACCGGTTCGGGCAGGTTTCGTGACCCTGGAGGCAACAGAAGCATCTTGCCGCCTCCCATCACCAGCCACTCGCCAAACCTGTTGTTTATGGATGTCTTTGCCTCTCCTTCGAGAACGATGAATTTTGTATAGTTGGAGGGGGTAAAATCCACCATGATTGTTGCACCGGACATCTCAAACGAGACGTTCCCGGTTGTTATCTTTGTGGCGACAGCGCCCTGCGGCACCTGCAACAGGAATGACCCTTGTTCAAGCTTGATATCCTTGCTATTCCGGCCGAGGGTAAGTCGTGTATCAGGGGCAAGCCGTATGACTGCTTTATCCGGGAGAACAATTTCCGCGTTGGAGTCTTTTCCGGTAATGACGGGTTCGTCAGCGGGTGATGAACCTTGTACTGTATTTACGTCCCCGCTCGTGAATGTCACCGTCGCTTCGGTCGGGGAATCTGCCTCAAGGAAAAGGGGTAATCCTCCCAAAAAGACCGAAAGTAAGGTGAATAGCAAGGCGGTACGGAGAACAGACTTCCTGCTAAGAAAAGAAAACATCCGGCACCTCCTTAAAATTTGAACTTAAGCCCGATATTGGGGGCTATGTTTACAACATTATACTCAAATACGGATTGATTGGACTGGTTAAAGGCTGCAAGAACAGAAAAGTTTATGCTTATCCATGGCTTCAGCCTGCAGGTAATCCCGAGCGTAATGGACTCATTGTAATCCTCGCGACCGTTTTCGGCGTAGGGTACATAGGAAAGACGCACGCCTGCTTCAAAAGACCATTTTGATGTAATGTCAAGATAATATCCCCCGACAAGCGAATGATAGTCTCGCTGGTAGACTTTTGGATCTGAAAACCCGAACTGGCTTGAATAACCCCCATAGAGATAGTGGGCGCGGGCCAGGGGAAATGTCTTGAACAGACCGAGCGTGATACTGTTATTACGATAATACTCGCCCTGTGCATCCGTATTGGTGAGACGGTTATAGTTGTAGCGTGCGGTTACTGCCAGTTGATCTAATTGGGGAATTACATAAGTGAGGCCTGCACCGATATTGAAGCTGTCAAAGTTCATGTCGGTAAATCTGTCGTAACGGAACCACTGGTACGCGGCTGTTATTTCGCCGAGCAGATCAGGGCGGATTATCGGCTGATAGGACACCCCTGTTGTTGTGAGAAAATAATTATCATCCTGAGGATTATTCTTCGTGAGCGCCACATTGCTTATCCAGTTCCACCCGACATTCCCGAATACCGAAAAAGGTTGATATTCAGTTTTTCGTTTGAGTATGTACTGCTGTCCAAGGGCATCATCGCCGGGAGAAGGCGGTGCGGTTGTATCATATGTTTCCTGCCCGAGTACATCGATTGCACGGCGTCCCGACCTTGAAAGTTCATCAAGTTCTATTTGTCTTTCCAGGTCGATCTGCGGCGTTGAGGTGGTCTGGGCAAAGGCGGGGGAAGCCGAGAGCAATAAACATATATAAACGGAAATCCAGAAAATTGTTCCCATTTCTCTTCCTTTGGAAAAGACAGACGTGATTGTCTGTAATATATATCATAAATGACGCTGAGAGAAAAATTGTTTCCGCAATCACCCTTGAGCCCCCTGCATTCAGAGTGATTAAAACGAAGAGCGCAGAAGGCTTTTCAGGGTTCCGCCTCAATTTTAAGCGGATCATGCTCGCTGCTATACCACTTTATCACCCTTTCGTTTTCGAAATCGACATAGGAGAACCCATAGTTCCATCTGTTTCCCGATATTCGGGTCGGGGTTCCCTGAACAGCCAGCACCTCGTCTTTTGTTGAGCCTACGGTAAAAAACTCTTTTGGTTTTGCCTGCATACTCTTCTTAAAGATTCTTGTTGTTTCGGCATGGGGTTTCTTCCGGATGGAAGATTTTTCTGACAACGGAGCGGTATCATCAGGGACAGAAACCTTCGGCTGGTCCGGTATCGAAATGGCGGGTGGAACAGGCCGGCCGGCCTTCTCTTTCCGGAAAGCCATGTAGAATGCTGCAATGATAATGATAATTAACAGGACAAGGAATAATGCTATCTTCCACACCCACAATCTGTTTTCTCTGGAAGCAGGCGATTCACACCCCGCAGGAAAAGGAGGTGGCTTGACAACGGTTTCCGTGGCCGACCTCGAAACATCACCATAAATGTCTTCAGGGACGTTTTTTTGTTCATAGAAAGATAGAAGCTCTTCATAGGCAACGTTTATCTCTTTGAGCTTCTCCGTTGCTTTATTCTTCAAGCGGTCGTTGTCGGGAAACCGGTCCGGATGCCATACATTGACGAGGTCTCTGTAAGCCTGTTTAACTTCTTCAAGCTGAGCGCGTTGAGAAACGCCAAGAATTTGAAAATATTTTTTAATTGAAGAACTCAAGAATTCCCCTGTAAATAACTTTATCCTGGTCGTCAGTGGGACCGGTCGCCTTAAACGTTTGGCTCAGTATAGTTTACCTTTTCTTCTTTGAGAAATTTAGCATTAAAACAAAAATAATTCTACGCAGAATAATGCCTTCATTCGGGGTTTGGCAGTTTGGAACATTTCTTTGACCTTGGTGTTTCCGGTTTTTAAAGAATCTATCTCTGGGCGAGCCTCTTTTTGTCTGTTTTCATATTCTTAAGTTCTTCGAGGGTATTTTTAATCTGCACCAGTTCACTTTTTAATATTTGTTTTTCTTTCTCAGATTCTTCAAGCTTATCTTCTATTACTGCGATCTTAATCTTCTGTTCGCTTTCGGCAATCTGTGCTTTCGGGTTCCTGAAATCAGCGACTTCCGTTTTGAGCGTCATTACTTCGGTCTTGAGCATAATTACCATTACGCCAAGCGCCGCGACGAGAAGAACAAAAAAAATCATACCGGCAGGTAAATTTTTTGACACAGCTTTCAGGTTATTGACAGTTTTATTTTCCTTCGCTTCCCTCTTGCTATGGATATTGGACAGCAGTTCTTCTATACTTACTGCCCGCTCTTCTGATATCGCCATAACGGATCCTCCTGTATATATCGTTTTATAACATGTTGTAGTGCAATTTTCACGCCAAACATAAAACCAGATTTTCGTCTTGACTGTTTACAGATTTCCGCGGGCAGCGTGAACCGTTCAAACTGATTGAATAGTTTAGAGAGGAGGAGGCTACGTAAGCAACAGCCCGCAAAGATGTTTTTGGTGAGCTGTCTCTCGTAATCATGATCATATTGTTTCGTGTACACTGCCAGATAAGCAGCTTGTCGAAGGGGTCCTTGCGGCCGATAGCGCCCATAAAAATATGTGTGTGTCGAGCAGGTATGTTACGACCGGAGTAGTTCGTCATCAGACATCTGGAAAGTGCTATGAATTTTTATGGTTGCCTTTTTCTGCAGGAGGCCCACGGGAACCTGCGACTCATAAAATACTGTATACTTTTTTATAACAATTTGTGCTAATATCGATAACAAATATGGTGGGTTACATAAGCTGTGAAAGACGAAAGTAAAACAAAACGTCAACTTATCGATGAAGCAAGAGAATTACGCCGGAAGAATGCCGAGTTAGAAAAATCTGAAATTGAGCACAAAAGATTGGCTGGTCTTGTCATTCGTGCCAAAAAGGAATGGGAATATACATTTGATTCCATTCCGGATCTTATTGCACTCATTGACAGGCAGCACCGTATCATCCGGATCAACAAGGCAATGGCGAACAGACTTGGCCTTTCACCAAAGGAAGTCATTGGTAAAACGTGCTATGAATCAGTGCATAATGCTAAAGTCCCTCCCGGTTTTTGTCCCCATGCCTTGTTGCTGAAGGATGGAAATGTGCATACGGCAGAAGTTCACGAGGAGACTCCCCGAAGGGTTTTTCCTGGTCTCTATCTCTCCATTGTATGATGAAGAAGGCAATGTCGTCGGTTCGGTTCATATTGCCCGCGATATAACAGGGCTTAAGGTAGTTGAAAAGGCGCTTAAAGAAAGCGAAGAAAAGTACCGTAATATCTTTGAAAATGCGGTGGAGGGTATTTTCCAGACAACACCCGATGGCTCTCTCGTAAGTGTTAATCCTGCACTTGCAGGAATGTACGGGTACGATTCGCCCGAAGAACTGATGAGCAGCATCACCAATATTGGCGAACAGCAATACGTCAATCCTGAAGACCGGACAAGGTTTAAAAGATTCCTTGAAGAGAAAGGCCATGTTGAAGGGTTCGAAACGAGGCTTTACAAAAAAGACGGGAGCACAATCTGGGTATCAATGAATGCAAGGACTGTGAGGGAACCGGGCGGTGCAATACTCTATTATGAAGGTATTGCAGAGGATATTTCAAAAAGGAAAGAAACAGAAGAAAGGCTTCAGGAGCAACTTTACTTTTTACAGGTTTTGATAGATTCAATTCCTGTTCCTGTTTTTTACAAGGATGCGCAAGGGGTATACATAGGCTGCAACAAGGTCTTTGAGACTTATCTCGGTAAATCAAAAGAACAGATTATTGGAAAAACGGTATATGAGGTAAACATTAAAGAGGCAGCCGACGTATACCACGATATGGACCTGGCGCTTTACCAAAAACCTGGCATTCAGACATATGAGACTGTGGTTACTTATCCGGACGGTTCAAGGCATAATGTCATTTTCAACAAAGCGACCTATCTCGATATGAATGGGGATGTTACCGGGCTGGTAGGGGTAATCCTTGATATTACAGACCTTAAAAACACGGAAACTGCCCTCAGGAAGGCGAAGGAGGGTGCGGAGGTTGCAAACCGTGCTAAGAGTGAATTTTTAGCCAGTATGAGTCATGAAATCAGGACGCCCATGAATGCAATCATCGGTATGGCGGAGCTTTTGCTGGAGACGCCCCTATCTTCTGAACAACAAAAATATGTTCAGGTTTTTCGGGATGCAGGGGAAAATCTTCTGGGGTTGATTAACGATATCCTTGACCTTTCCAAGGTGGAGGCTGGCCAGGTACACTTAGAGGTAATGGATTTTGATCTTGTGGACATCATTGAGAGAACTTGTGATGTTATGGCATTACGCACGCACGAAAAGAATCTGGAACTGGTTTATCGGGTCTTTCCGGATGTTCCGACTCATTTAACAGGGGATCCGACACGCCTGCGCCAGGTTTTGGTCAATTTCATCGGGAATGCCATAAAATTCACTGAAAAAGGTGAAATAGTTCTCGAAGTCAAAAATCAGGGGAAGGAAGAAGACAGGGTTCGAGGGTTCGAGGGTTCAAGGGTTCAAGGGGAAGAGGGGAAGGAAGAAGACAGGGTTCGAGGGTTCGAGGGTTCAAGGGTTCAAGTGGAAGAGGATTCAGAATCGCCGATACGCCGATACGCCGATACGCCGATACATCTTCAATTTTCCATCCGTGATACCGGTATCGGTATCTCCAGCGATAAGATTGATATGATTTTCAAGAAGTTTACCCAGGTAGACGCTTCAACGACGCGTAAATATGGCGGAACTGGCCTTGGTCTTGCTATTTCCAGGCGATTCGTTGAGTTGATGGGAGGCAGAATATGGGTTGAAAGCGAAGTTGGTGTGGGCACTACAATGTCATTTACGGCCTGTTTCAATATTCAGAAAGATTGGAAACAGGCGGATGCGAGACCTGACACTGTAAAACTGAAAGATATGAAGGTGCTTGTTATTGATGATAATGCTACAAACCGGATGATTTTAAGGGAGATGCTCATCAACTTCGGCGCCTTGGTTACAGAGGAGGAAGACGGCAGGAGTGGTCTCGAAATATTGGAACGCAGTTTTACCACAAAAGCGCCGTTTAAGCTCTTATTGCTTGACTATTTTATGCCATCCATGGATGGTTTCGAAGTGATGTCTCAAATTCAGAAATACAATTGGCTCAAGGACCTTTCCGTGATTATCCTTACCTCGGGACATGTTAAGGGTGATAGGGAAAAGGCACGACAGCTTGGCGTGTCGGGTTTGCTCCGAAAACCAGTCAAAAAGGCTGAACTCGTTGAGGCAATAAATATGGCGATGAATCAATCCCATCCGGCGGTGGATGCCGTTTCTACAACTGCAACTGAGGTCTTATTATCTTCCAATGACGAAAGACGGCCCTTAAATGTCCTTGTAGCTGAAGATAACGAAGACAATCGTCTGCTCGTGTGGTCCTATTTCAGAAATACCCCCCATAAGATTCATTTAGTTGAAAACGGTCAGATAGCTGTTGAAAAGATCAAAGAAGTGAAGGGCAGGTATGACCTGATTTTTATGGATATGCAAATGCCGGTGATGGATGGTTATACTGCTACTTCACTCATCAGGGTATGGGAGCGTGAAAACGGACTCGAACGGACCCCGATCGTTGCCCTCACGGCATTTGCCCTTCAGGGAGATGAACAGAAAAGCCTTGATGCCGGCTGTGATGGATATGTGACGAAACCAATCAAAAAGGCAAAACTATTTGAAACTATTGCCACATATGCAAGGAAAGCGGAAAGGGAATAGTCGTTAGTGAATAGTGAATAGTGAAAAAGGCAGTGAATAGTGGATAGTGAATAGTGAAAAAGGCAGTGAATAGTGAATAGTGAATGGTGAATGGTAAAGGCATAGGATGGAGAGGCGGTTTACAGTTTACGGTAAAGGCAGGTAGCCGCAGGCTTTACCTGTTTTTATTCTTATTTCTCTAACTTTCTTATTTCTCCGATTTTTAGATGTTCCTTCAGCAAAAGGGAAAACCCTATTAAATTATAGGGGATATACCATAGTGCATGGAATAGAACGGAAACCGTAAAACCTTCGTGTTTCGGAACACCAAAAATGGACAAAATGTATACAAGCAGAAATTGATATACGCCAATGTAACCTGGAGAGGAGGGGATAGCGAGCCCCATGTTGAGAAGGGCGCACACAAATGGTACATAAATAAAACTGATTTTAACGCCGAGGGTAAGCGTAACAAAATAGAGCGCCGTACTCATCGAAAGCCACTGAAGAAACGCTATAGCAATAAAGAGGATGATGTTCAATGGTGATTGTATCCTTTTCAGATTTCCCTGGATCTCTATGATACGTTTTGCAAATTTTGCAAAGACAGGTTTTTTTATTTTGTGAAGTTTTTCTGAAACAACGTTTGCGAACTTTTCTCTGCTGAATACGATTATAAGGATTATGCACAGCGCAAGAAGACTGACGAGAATGTATATGGCCTGTGAGACCCTTACAGGGAGACTGTGTTTCGGGAAGAACAGGAGGATAATGAACAGCAGACCCACAAGATCAAAAATTCTGTCGATAAAGACAGTTGAAAGGGCATAAGTAAAGGAGACCCCCCTTCTTTTTGAGAGGACATATCCCTTTACGATCTCTCCAATCCTTGCAGGGAGAACGTTGTTGACGAAAAGGCCGATCATGAGAGAAACAAATGTGTCGGAGAATTTTACGTTACCGCCTGATATTCTCTGCCACTTAAAGGAGCTCAGCATTATACTGACAGCAATAAATAATAACGGAATAAAGACCAGCCGGTAGTCTGTCTTCTTTAACGTTTCGAGTATTGCACTTGCATTAATATCCTTCAGAGAAAAATAGAGCAATATTATGCTGATAATGAATCCCGAAATTGTGACGATGTTTTTTCTTTTCATAATGGAAGCAACACAATATAAGCCTTACCGGAGAGGTTATTGTCAACAAATATCATCATGGCAAAGATATGTTGACAAAAGCGACGGTTAGGATAAAATTAAAAAGAAAAGGAGATAACATGAAAAAACATATCATAGCCCTTTTTCTTGTATGTATGCTTTCAGTTGTTGTTGTTGGTTGTGCAACTAATCCTGTTACCGGTCAGAGTCAGTTAATGCTTGTTTCTGAGCAGCAGGAAATTGCCATGGGCAAAGAAGTTTACCCGAATGCCATGTGGGGCGGCGAAGGCGGCGGGGGTGAGTTTAAAGACGAAAGAGCGAAGGCATATCTTAAAAACGTTGTGATGAACATCCACAAGGTATCCCACAGACCCAACCTACCGGTAGATTTTGCGATCCAGAACAGTTCTGTTCCTAATGCATGGGCAATACCAGGATATGTTGTTATTACAAGGGGACTGCTTGCAGGACTGGACAATGAAGCCGAGTTTGCCTTTGTGATGGGCCATGAGATGGGACATGTATCTGCACGCCATTCTGCAAGCCAGATGTCCCTGGGGATGCTGCACCAAGCAATACTTGCCGGGGCAAGTATTGCCCTTGCCGGAAGCGATTATTCCGATGCTGCGCTCTCGTTTGGCGCATTGGGAAGCGGCTTGTTGTTGCTCAAATACAGCAGGGACGATGAGCTTGATGCTGACGGGCTTGGCGTTCAGTATATGACAAGGCTTGGCTATAACCCGAGAAATGCGATAAGCGCCCACATGAACCTCGAGAAGGTATCGAATGAATATATGAAATCCCTCGGGAAGAGCACACAGGAAAGGGGATTTTTTGAAGATATGCTTTCCACCCACCCCAGAACATCCGTGAGGATTGACGAGATTCAGAATATTATCAACCATACTCCTTCGGTTGCGCTCAAAGGGGACGGCGTAAACAGGCAGCAGTTTCAATCTATGGTTGCCAGTGTAAAAAATGTGAACAATACTTACATTGCCCACTACGACAAGGCTGTAAGGGCGTTAAATAATAAAAATCTCGATGAAGCTGTGGCCCAGATAACAAAGGCTATCAATATAGATCAAACACAGGCGCCTTTTTACGGTTTAAGCGGTTTTATCATGCTCAGAAAGAAAAACCCTGAGAACGCCGAGAAATATTTCAATTACGCGCTTCGTCTTGACAATAATTACCAGCCTGCATTGAGGGGGATGGGCTCAATCCTCTATATGAAAGGGAATTATGCCGAGAGTATCCAGTATTTAAAAAAGAGTGTCGCCATTTTTCCCGGGGATATGCCTTCCCATTATTTCCTGGGCATGAGCTATTTTAAGACAGGGACTTACAGGACAGCCGTAAACCACCTCAAGCCTTTCGCCGATGCACAGCCCAAACATCCTACCATTCATGGGGTGCTTGGCATCTGTTACGAGTATGTAGGAGACACCAATTCAGCCTATAATCAATACGCGATGCAGGTCAAAGTTGCCCCGAACAATGACATGGGAAAGCAAGCCTCAGGACGGATCAATACGTTGAAGAGCGGGATGAAGTAAAGAGGGAAAGGCTGAAGGCAAGGAATGCTGAAGGTTGAAGGGGGAAGGAGCGGAGAGCGAAATCCGAAATCTGCAATTCAAGAAAGTTTCTTGCCGATCTTTTTCTCCACTGACTCTATTTTCTGAGTGATTCTGCCGCCGCTGCCTTTTCTGATATCGAGTTTTATTGTTGAGTAAACCCTGTTGCAGTCATGCTCAAGCTCTCCATAAGCCATATTGACAATGTTCAGCGCCTCCGCAAGTGTTTCAACCTCAACGATTGTGCCCATCGGGGTCAGTTTGTAGGAGGCATAACCGGCATCAATCATCTTTATAATCCTGCTTACGTAAGCGCTTACGCTATCACCTTTATCCGTGGGAAACATTGCAAATTCAATTAAAACTGACATATTCTTACCCCCTTTTAGCGACCGGGAATGGGCTTTGGTTTCTGCTGTTGCGGCTTGTCGGCCGGTTTTTTCTTGGCCACTGGTTGCTGCTTTTGGATTACCGCTTCTGCTTTTTCTATTTTAGCTTTTATGGTATGTACTTCATTGTTGAGCTGTGAGACATCTGCCCTGAATTTCTCATCCTCTTTTTTCATATTTTCCAGTCTTGATTCAACTGTTGCCAATTGTGATTTAAGACCTGCCGTATCGATGCTGTTCATTTTTGCCCGAAGATCCGTTATCTCTGCGCTGAGAGCGGACATATTTATCCATGACAGAACCGCAATGATTCCAACAACAATAACCAACAGGCTGGTAACAATATGAAGGAGTGGCAACAAATCCTTCAGTTTCGAGAGTAAACCCCTCTTTTCCTCGAAAGTATCTTGAATATTTAAATGGTCTTCCGGAATCCTGAAGAGCTCATCATCGTTTTTTACTTGTTTTTCTTCCTCATCTAATTTAATCATAATAACACTCCTGATAAGAATATTTTAATGAATATTCATACTACCAGAAACGAGTTTAAAGTAAAAGTGTATTGTGGTAAAGAAAGATAAGACAGAAAAGCCAAAACGAGATAAAAGCGATTTGCTTCGTTTTATTTTAGGGATATCTACAAATTTCATAATCATTTCCCCTGATGAAATTGACAAGGGCATCAATGATGTTTTGAAAGCAATCGGTATCTTTGCTGATGTTGATCGAAGTTATATTTTTCAGTTTTATGATAATGGAAAGAAAATGTCTAATACCCATGAATGGTGTGCAGAGGGGGTAGAACCGCAAATAGCAGAACTTCAGGAAATGTCCGTGGATGACCTTCCATGGTTTGACAAGAAGATAAAAGGTTTTGAAGTTGTCCATATTTCCGATGTGGATGAGCTTCCATTTGAAGCAGAAAAAGAAAAGAAAGAATTCATAAAAGAAGGCATTCAATCTCTTATTGTCGTTCCAATTATCTCAGAACGTTCCATCATTGGTTTCCTCGGTTTTGACAGTACGCGCAATAAAAAAACCTGGCAGGATGATATTATTTCCCTCCTCATGATTGTTGGAGAAATCTTTGCCAATGCCATAACAAAAAAGAAGATAACGACTGCACTAAGCGAAAGTGAATCGAGGTATAAAGCCCTTTTTGAGTATGCGAATGATGCGATTTTTCTTATAAAAGATGGTGTTTTCGTGGACTGTAATACCAAAACTCTCAACATGTTCGCGTGCGCCAGGGATAACATTATAGGCCATACACCTGACCGATTTTCGCCTTTCTTTCAACCTGACGGGAGTGTTTCGGCTGAGGAAGCCCGAAAAAATATACAAGCTGCATTGCATGGAAGGCCACAATTTTTCGAATGGGAGCATCTTCGTTACGATGGAGCGCTATTCGATGCAGAAGTAAGTCTTAACAGAGTCGAGATCAACAACGGAAAATTTATTCATGCCATTGTTCGTGACATTACCGAGCGGAAGCGCATAGAAGGGCTTTTATACAAGGAAAGGGAAACATTTTATTCTATCCTCCAGAAGGCGCCCTACGGGGTAGTGCTGTCCGACAAAGATGGAAAATATACATACATTAACCCGGAATTTACCGTTATTACCGGGTACACCTTAGAGGATGTTCCTACCGGAAGAGATTGGTTTTACAAAGCCTTTCCGGGAAAAGAGTTACGTGAGGAGATTAAAAGAATTTGGATGGGTGATATCCCTAAAAGGGGTGTGGAAAGAGCCTTTTGCGTAGCATGTAAAGATGGACAAACCAAGGAGATAAATTTTAGACCGACTATGCTGGATGACGGCAGAACAATTACCATGTTATCGGATATTACAGAGCGGAAGCAGGCGGAAGAACTGTTCAAAACCCTTGCGCATAATTCACCGGTTGGAGTTTATATTGTCCAGACCGGAAGGTTTAAATTTGTTAATCCCTATTTTGAGCGAATAACCGGCTATGCAGAGAGTGAGTTGTTAGATAAGGACGCTATGATTCTGGTTATACCTGATGACAGAAATCTTACGAGAGAACATGTATTGGAGATGTTAAAAGGCGAAAAAATGTCGGCGCATGAAGTCAAGGTATTGAGGAAGACCGGTGAGACAAGGTGGATTCTTCAGTCAATAACTTCGATTCAATTCAAAGGGAAACCGGCAGTTCTCGGGAGTTTTGTGGATATTACTGAAAAGAAACAAATGGAAGAGAAGCTTCGTACTATGTCAATCATTGATGAATTAACACAGCTCTACAATAGAAGGGGATTTTTTACCCTTGCCACCCAGCAGATGAAAATTTTGAGTCGTAATAAAAAGGAGATGCTATTGTTTTTCATCGATCTCGATGGCTTGAAATGGATTAACGATACATTGGGGCATCAGGAAGGTGATCTTGCGCTGATCGGCACTGCAAATATCTTGAGAGAAACCTTCAGGGACGCAGACGTAATGGGTCGCATTGGCGGTGATGAGTTCGCTATCCTTGCGGTAGGCACAAGCGAAATGACCGGAGCACTGCTTGAAAAACGTCTGCAGGAACATATTGATTTGCATAATAACGAAATTGGTATAGTTCACAAGTTATCTATGAGCGTCGGGGTAGCGATTTATAACCCGGAATGCCCAAGTACAATCGATGAACTGATGTCGAAGGCAGATACTTCGATGTATGAAGAAAAGAAAAGAAAACGTTCAAGACAGGAATTTACCCGCTAAAAGGACTGGTGTTTTCGTCAATGTTTAAGAAAATCCGTGAAGATATTGAATCTGTTTTTGAGCGTGACCCCGCAGCAAGGAATATACTTGAAGTTATATTCTGCTATCCCGGTTTTCATGCGGTCTTATTCTATAGGATGAGTCACTGGTTCTGGATGAAAAAATTGTATTTATTAGCAAGGGTTATATCTCATATTGGAAGGTTTTTAACAGGTATCGAGATACATCCTGGTGCAATTATTGGAAGAAAATTTTTTATAGACCATGGGATGGGTGTTGTTATAGGCGAAACATCAGAGATTGGCTATAATGTGACCATATATCATGGGGTTACATTGGGCGGTACCACCTGGAAAAAAATCAAGAGACACCCGACAATCGGGAATAATGTAGTCATAGGGGTAGGTGCGAAGGTGCTTGGGCCGGTCAAGATAGGTGATAATTCAAAGATCGGGGCGAATTCGGTTGTGGTGAACGAGATACCGCCAAACTCTATTGTTGTAGGTATCCCCGGCAAGGTTGTTTTCAGGGTTGAGGGGGATAAAAGGATTCAGATGGATAGCTCTTTCATGCCGGACCCTCAATCGAGGGCAATCGAGAACCTGTTAGACAGGGTGAAGAAGCTTGAGGAGAAAGTGAAAGGTGAAAAGTGAAAGGTGAAAAGTGAAAGGAGGGTAGAGTGGAATACGGATTTGTTTTCACTTGAACCCTTGAACCCTTTTACTGGTTAATATATGTACGAAGAACGATTTTACAGAGGCATTACAAAACCACATGACCTGATATGCTATGAGGTAAAAAATAAAGAAACTGACCTGCTCTGCTGTACACGGAGTGATCTGAAAAAGTTCATTGAGGACAGGGTATTTTTTTACCGGCACCAGCTTGAAGAATATATTAAACAAAGGCCTTTATTTATGGATAGTCTGGTTCCCATTGAGTATGATAATTTTGCCCCGCAGATAGTGAGGGAGATGATAGATGCTTCTCGTGCGATAGGGGTTGGGCCGATGGCCACCGTTGCAGGGGCAATTGCTGAATTTGTGGGAAGGGATATTGATCCTCTGTCTGATGAATACATTATCGAGAATGGCGGGGATATATATCTGAAAACAAGCAAAGAGAGGATATTGATGATTTATGCGAAAGATTCCCCCTTCAGTCAAAAGATCGGCATAAAGATTGTTCCGAACAGCAAGCCCTATGGTGTATGTACTTCTTCGGGAACGGTGGGTCATTCGCTCAGTTTTGGCAAGGCCGATGCAGTCTGTGTGGTAGGGAATTCTTCTCTTTTTACCGATGGACTTGCAACTTATATAGGTAATATTGTAAAACAGAAGGGCGATATCCCCATTGCCATTGAGAAGGGTAAAGTATTTCAAGGTGTGATAGGGCTATTGATTATTATTGGTGAGAATCTTGGTGTGTGGGGAGATTTAGAGATAGTAAAGCTATAAACGTGAGGAAGATATGAAAAAGAGGATAATTATTAGATTTAAGAGAAAAACAATCGATAAGCCGATAGTCTACAGGCTCGCCAAGGATTATGATTTGATTTTTACTATCTTAAGGGCCAATGTGTCCCCAAGGGCAGACTCCATGATGGTGCTCGAAATAGAAGGGGCAGACGAAAACTTCCAGAAAGGGATTGAATATTTAAAGGACATGAATCTCGACATTGAGCCCATTGAACAGGATATAAACAGAGACGAGTCCAGGTGCGTCCATTGCGGGGTATGTACGAGTGTCTGTGCACCCGAGGCAATGTATATAAACAGAGAAGATATGAAAGTTGAATTCGATTATGAGAGGTGTGTGGCATGTGAATTGTGCGTAAAGGTTTGTCCTGTAAAGGCAATGAACGTATCTTTTGAATAGAGGCAATAATGAAGAAGATCTATTTTGACTACAATGCCACTACCCCGGTTCACGCTGAAGTAGCGCATTTTGTAAAACCATTTTTCCACGAGCTTTTCGGCAATCCGTCAAGCTTGCATTGGGCCGGCCGCGAAATAAGGGGATATTACGACAAGGCAAAGGAACAGGTTGCCGGTTTGATAAAAGCTGAACCCCACGAGATAGTCTTTACAAGTAGCGGAACGGAAGGTGATAACCACGCAATTAAAGGCGTTGCCTATGCGAAGAGAGACCATGGGAAGCATATTATCACCTCTACAATTGAACATCCCGGCGTTTTAAACGTCTGCAAATACCTTGAATCAAAAGGATATGATGTTACGTACCTTCCTGTGGACGGCAATGGTCAGGTACACCCCGAAGATGTAAAAAAGGCGATCAGGAAGGACACTATCCTGATTACAATCATGTATGCGAACAACGAGACGGGTACTTTGCTGCCTGTTAGAGAAATTGGTGAGATAGCAAGGGCTTCCGGTGTTCTGTTCCATTCGGATATGGTTCAGGCAATCGGTAAGATGCATATTGACATAAAATCACTCAATGTTGATCTGGCAAGCTTCTCGGGCCATAAGGTATATGCGCCGAAGGGAGTGGGAGCCCTTTACATGCGGGAGGGTCTTGATATTGATAACCTTATCCACGGGGGGCATCAGGAAGAGGGAAGAAGGGCCGGTACCCAGAACATGATCGGCATAGCAGCTTTTGGCAAGGCATGTGAAATTGTCGGGGACGAAATCGAAGAAGAGAACAGGCGGATGGAATATTTAAGGAAAAGGTTGCTTGAAGGCATTCTGAGTAAAGTTGACTTTGTTAGATTCAACGGAGACCCTGTCAACAGGTTGCCCAATACGATAAATTTGAGCTTTGAGTTTGTTGAAGCAGAATCTTTGCTTATAGCCCTTGATCTGAACGGAATAGCTGTTTCATCCGGGTCAGCCTGTTCGTCCGGCTCCACCGAGCCGTCCCATGTCCTCCTTGCAATGGATATACCGGCAGAGTTATGCCAGAGCGCCATACGGCTCAGTCTTGGAAGGGGCAATACGGAAGAGGATGTTGATTATGCCCTGTCGGTGATACCGGGGGTTGTGGATAGACTGAGGCAGATGTCGCCATTCTATAAGAAATGAAAACAATGTCAGCCCGAAAAAAGATTTCCCTATTCCTTTTTGCGATTCTTTTTCAATACATAATCATTGTTGTTCCCTGTTATTCAGAAAATAAAATACCGGATGGTTTTATTGATATAACGAAGGCGATTCCTTCTGCAGTTCTTGATATTCGCTATTTTGGCCCCCACAATTTTGTTGGAGAGAGGGTGGACGGATATAATGCGCCGAAATGCTATCTTACCAGAGAGGCAGCGGAGGCTCTAAAAAAGGTGCAGGAAGAACTGAAGGACTTTTCTCTGTCAATAAAGATTTATGACTGTTACCGCCCGCAAGGAGCGGTCAATCATTTTGTGAGATGGGCAAAGGAGATCAATAATGCAAAAACAAAAAAAGAGTTTTACCCTACCGTCGATAAAAGAAATCTTTTTAAGGATGGCTATATAGCAGAAAAATCCGGTCACAGCAGGGGCAGTACCGTTGACCTGACGATTGTTCCAATACCTGTCCCGGAAGAGGAAAGATATGTTCCGGGACAACCGTTGTTCGAGTGCTATCTGCCTGCGGGAAAACGCTTCAAAGATAATAGTATTGATATGGGGACCGGGTTTGATTGTTTTCATGAATTATCCCATCCGGTGAACAAAAAGGTTGGATTACAGCAGCGGGTGAGCAGAATGCTGCTTAAAACGCTCATGGAAAAGCATGGTTTCAAGAATTACGATCAGGAATGGTGGCACTTCACTCTAAAGAATGAGCCATTCCCGGATACCTATTTTGACTTTGTCATCGAGTAGCATCTTCATTGTCCCGGCGTTTGCATGTCTATGAAATTCTTTATCCACACAACAGGTTGTAAGGCAAATCAGTGGGATTCTTATGTAATGAAGAACAAACTGAGAGATGCAGGTCTGGCTCTCAGCTCATTGCTCCATGCCGATTTTATCATCATCAATGCATGCACGGTAACAGAGGGAGCGGAGAGGGATATCCGGAGATTTATCAACCGTTGCAGAAGGACGAATAAAACAGGGAAAATCATACTTGCAGGATGCCATTCTCAGGCATATCCCGGAAGCACATTCGGAGCAGACATAATACTGGGTCAGAATGAAAAATTCAATGTGGAAAAATTTCTTGAGAAAAAAGGGTGTTTTGTCGAAGGCAGAGGTGAATTTTCTCTTGAAGGAATGCCTGTCATTACCGGGGGGCTGCAGGAAGGCAAAACGAGATTCTTTTTTAAGATTCAGGATGGTTGCGACAAATTTTGCAGCTATTGTATCGTCCCGTATGCGCGGGGGATACCAAGAAGCCGGCCTGCCGGAGAGGTGCTGGAGTTTCTCAGGGATTTAAAAGAAAAGGGTATTAAAGAGGTGGTATTAACCGGTATAGAAATATCTGCCTACCACGACCCTGTAACCGGTTCAGACTTAAAAGAGTTATTGCGAACCCTTGAACATCATGAAACACCGGAACGCATACGATTAAGCTCGATAGATCCCTTGTATGTTGATGATGATTTTATAGACATTGTCGCATCATCAAAAAAGATCGCAAAAAGCCTTCATATCCCCCTCCAGAGCGGGTCTGACAGGATTCTTGCGCTCATGAAGAGAAATTACACGCAGGCATATATAAGGAAAATTTTGGAGAGGTTGAACAGGAAAATCCCTGATATAGGAATTGGAATGGATGTTATTACAGGCTTTCCAACAGAAGACAAAAAGGCCTTTGAAGAGACATGCAGCTTCCTCGAATCCGTTGATATTTACTACCTCCATGTTTTCCCCTTCTCGGTAAGAGCGGGAACGGAAGCATCATTAATGGAAGGAAGTGTCCCTGAGGGCGTTAAAAAAGAAAGGGTGCGCATGCTGAAAAGACTGGATACCGAAAAGAGGCAGGCATTCTATCAACGTTTCATGGATGCCGATGTGTTGATTGTCCCTGAAGGAAAGCTCTATAAAGGTTTATATATGAGGGGGTATACGGACAATTACATCCCTGTGCACATCCCCTGTGAAAAAACCCTTGAAAATAAGCTTGTGAAGGTTACAATAACAGGGATGGATGATGGCCTGGTGATGGGAAGAACAGTGAACAGTGAATAGTGAATAGTAAATAGTAAATAGTGAAGAGTCGAAGTTGCGAAATTACGAGGATGGGAAGATGGGAAGGGGAGGAAGGCAGGCTGCAAGCTGGAGGTTTGGAGTTTTATAAGAAAGATGATTAGAGGATTGGAGGTTTGGAAGGTTAGCTAAACATCTAATCATCCGACCCCTTGGTCCCTTGAACCCTTTTTTCTGTTATGAGTTGCGAGTGGATAGTTATTATTACACACGAGGTGAATTATGTTTGTATTTGGAAATTTGTTTTCGGGAATAGCTTATGTTTTAGATATGTTGCTCAATCTATACTTCTGGATTATCTTCGCACGTGCAATACTTTCATGGATAAGACCCGATCCCTATAACCCTATTGTGAAGATTATATGCAAGCTTGTAGACCCGGTTACCTACAGGATTTCAAAGATTATCCCGACGAGGATCGGAATGGTTGATATAGCCCCTTTTGTTCTTATGCTGGCTATCATTTTTGCACAAAAGTTTCTTGTAGCCACGCTTTTCGATTTTGGAGCGAGGATGAAGTAATTATCGGTAATGTCAAAAAAAATATGAATTTTTTTCTTTTTTTAGCCGCAGACGGACGCAGACAAAAGCTGGACAGTATTTTATATCGGCTGCCGACCTGGCACCCGATATACTCCATGCCCTTCGGGCAGAGTGATAATTTAATATATTCGCCCGTTAGGGCTGAATATTTGATAGGCGGCAATGTCGCCGGCTATCAAAAAAACTATTCACAAGCATTTGTCTGCATTTGTCGAGCGTAAGCCTGCCCTGTGTAAAGAATTACCCTGAGGCAAGCCTTTGTGTGTCAAGCCGATGGGCAATGCAGTTGGTATCTATTTCACCGGGGCGGGCGGCAAAAAGGTATTTTCCTGAAACTAACCTGGCACGATACAGGCATTAAAAAAACTTGACAGATTGATTGTTGCTTGACAATATTATGATACCGTATATAGTATTATAGTGTGAGTAAAAAGAAAAGAAGAATTATCCTTGATACAAACGTATTATATGCGGGCCTTTATTCATCAAAGGGTGCTTCCTTTAAGGTCTTGCAGGCGATAGAAAAAGACAAGGTTAAGACTGTGCTATCAACCACATTGCTGTTTGAATATGAGGATATTCTAAAGAGAAATCAAGCAGTTTTGGGGTTATCAGATGAAGAAATTGAAAGGTTGCTGGATTACTTCTGCCTGCAAAGCGAACATCAAAAGATTTATTACTTGTGGCGTCCTTGCTTGTCTGACCCAAACGATGATCATTTACTGGAATTGGCCGTTGCCTCTGGTACGAGTCTTATTGTGACGCACAATACGAAGGATTTCAGAGGAGCAGCAAAATTTGGCATAAGATCAATAACACCCAAAGAACTAATGGAGGAAATATCATGAGTACTTTAAGCCTGCGATTACCCGAATCAATTCATCGGCATATCAAAGAGGTTGCCAAAACGGAAGGTGTTTCTATTAATCAATTTATATCATCTGCTGTGTCAGAAAAAATCTCTGCGTTGATGACAGAAGACTATTTAAAGGGCAGAGCAAAAAGGGCGAAAAAGGATGATTTAGGAAAAATACTGTCCAAGACTCCTAACCGTAAACCATTACCCGGTGATGAACTATGATTTTTGGCTAACACCGTCATACAACGGATCACACAAAAACTG